>CAYMGL010000247.1:0-4141 GCA_964389945.1 uncultured Actinomycetota bacterium | reverse complement strand
TCGACACCGGCGCGGCGCGCACCGCCGGCCTTGACCGGCAGGCGGCTGATCCCGCCCACGGTCCCGTCGGCCAGCAGCTGCCCGGTTCCGGCGACGTGACGACCGGCTGCGAGGTCCTCGCCGGTGACGGCGGCGTACGTCACCAGCCCGACCATCAGCCCGTGTGACGAACCCACCGACAGCGAGCGCACCCAGCTGTACGGGGGACCGTGGCCGCCGATGACGGCGTCGACGGGCACGAGCCCGCCGTTCGGAAGACGCGTGCCCTGGCCTGCGGCCGCCAACCCCACCGCGGCGGCGAGCGGCTCCGCCGCGACCGGGCGGTGTGCAGCGGGTCCGGCTCGCAGGTCGCGGGCGACCGGTCGGGCGTCGTCGTCGAACAGCCCCACGCCCCACCGCCACGTGAGCTCACCGACGAGCGCCGGACGGCCGGCCGTCAGCCACGACCACTGGCCCGGCGGGTCCAGCCGCTCCCCCTCGAGCACGAGACGGTTGTCCATGCCCCATGCGAACCCGACGCCGCTGTCGCGGTGGTGCTGCCACGGCACGGGGACGAGCAGGAGGAGCGCAAGCAGCGCCATCGCCCGGCGCAGGGGCGGTCGCCAGCGTCGGCCGGCGACGAGCACAACGCCCCCGGCGACCTCGTCGGGAGCGCGGAAGAGCATGCGGCCACCTGTCGTCGGCAGTTCGACCGAGTGCCCGGTCGGTCCTCGTAGGGCGAGCATTAGCGACGACGTGCAACAAGTCCCGACGGTGTCTGGGACGTCCGATTTTCCCCCGGTGCGGATGCGCGGGCACGGCTGATCGGCGGCCAGCGGGGCACGACTTCGGACGTCTCGTGGTGCCGCTGGACACTCGGTAGCATCGTCCGAGGGCCGCACAGCGGCCCTTCGGTGCATCGGAGAGGACCGGCAGGACGTGGACCAAGCGGCACCCGACACGATCGACCTGCGCGACTATCTCCGTGTGCTCCAGCGGCAGTGGCGACTGATCAGCGGGATCACCCTCGGTGTCGTCGCGGTCGCGCTCGTCGCGTCCTTCCTGCAGACACCGACGTACGAGTCCACGGCCGAGCTCGCGATCGAGCCGGTCCGCTCAGGTTCCGACGCAGCCCTCGAGGACCTGCTGCTCCGCGACGAGATCGTCGAGACGGAACGTCGCGTCATCACCTCGACGAACGTCACGAGCCGCGTCATCGAGGACGTCGGCCTGGACATGACCGCGTCGGAGCTCCTACGCCAGGTCGAAGTGCGAGCGATCCCGAACACCCGCGTCGTCACGATCAGCGCGACCGACACCGACCCGGTCTGGGCGGCCGAGGTGGCCAACTCCTTCGCCGCGTCCTACCTCGACTACCGGCGTGACCGTGCCCTCGACGAGGTCACCGCCGCACGTACGAACCTGACGCAGCGGGCCGAGGAGCTGCAGGACGAGATCGACGAGATCGACCGACAGCTCCGACCGGGAGGGGCCGCGGACGACGACCAGGGGCTGGTGGCCCAGCGGGACGCACTCGCGCAGCAGCTTGCGCAGATCGCGATCCAGCTGGCCTCCCTCGACCCCGGCTCCGAGGCGATCCGCGGTGGCGGTGAGATCCTCGTGCCGGCAGAGCCGGCCACGTCGCCCGTCTCACCGCGACCGCTCCGAACGGGTGTCCTCGCCCTCGTGCTGGGCCTGATGCTCGGCGTCGGCGCAGCCTTCCTCCGTGACCACTTCGACGACGTGATCCGGACCGAGGACGACGTCAAGCGCGCCGCCGAGGGCCACGCGATCGTCGGCCGACTCACGACCTGGGACGACCCTGCGGCGGACCAGAAGCTCATCACGCTCGTCGACCCGTTCGCCGCCAACTCCGAGGAGTTCCAGGCCCTGGCCGCCAACGTCCGCTTCGCGCTGCTGTCGCGATCCGGACGGCACACCCAGCAGAGCGACGGCCCTGCAGGGCGCTCGGTCGCGATCACCTCGCCAGGCCCGGCCGAGGGCAAGACCTCGGTCGCCGGCAACCTCGCGGTCGCCGCCGCGTCCGCGGGACGGCGTGTCATCCTCGTCGGTGCCGACCTGCGAAAGCCCACACTCGCGCGGCGCTTCGGGCTGCCCGACGGGGCCGGCCTCACCGATGCGCTGGTGAACGCCGCGGACCTCAGCGACCAGCAGAAGCTGGCGGCCTACCTGATCGACGTCGGCATCCCGCGCCTGCGCGTGCTGCCGGCGGGATCGATCCCGCCCAACCCCACAGAACTGCTGGCGTCCGCCCAGATGGCGTGGCTGCACGAGTCGCTGGCCACGATGGCGGACCTCGTCGTCTACGACACGCCGCCCACACTCCCGGTCGCCGACACCCTCGAACTGTCCTCCTACGCCGACCTCACCTTCGTCGTCGCCCGCGCCGAGATCTGCCACCGCCGCGAACTGCACCACGCCGTGGAGCGACTGGAAGCCGTCGGGACGGAGATCGGCGGCGTCATCGTCAACGGGATGGCGACCGGTCGGGCCGGCTACGGCTACGGCTACGGCGGCTACGGACGCACCGGGACCGACGAGTACCGCCCACGCGTTCCGGTCCGTGATCGCCCAGCGGCGGACGACGACTTCAGCGCCGTCCGGGTCGCGCCCGCGGCCGGCGACGCCCCCGACGACGAGGGTGGCGACGCACCATCAGCGGACACGCCGTCCACGCAGGACGCGACGGACGCAGCCCCCGCGGGGGACGACCTCGACACCTGGCTGTTCAAGAACCGCTGAGGGGCCGACCGGCCGCCCCCCATGGTCACGCTGTGTGGTGTGGCGAGGATCAACCGGCCCGATCTATTGCACTTCGGCTCCGAGTGCGGTTTTCTCTGACCGCGTCCTCCCGTCGACACCACCCGGAGCATCACGTGCGCAACCGCAACAAGGTCATGATCCTGGCAGCTGCCGTGATGGGGCTGCTCCTCATTCCAGCAGCGGCGTTCGCCTACACACCGAGCGGCGACGAGTTCATCACCTGCGTCGCGGGCGACGACCCCGTCGTGGAGTGTGTCGCCGGTCCGTACGACCCCAACACCGAGTTCTCCTGGGAGGCGGCCTACAACCCCACCTTCGCATCTGGGAGTGGCACGGTGAACGCCGACGGTGAGGCGGAGTTCAGCTTCGACGCCAGCGAGGTGCCGGACGACTCCGACATCACCGTGACCGTCACCGGCGTCCGCGACGGTGAGACCGTCGTCCTCGCCGACGTCATCGCCGAGGTCGAGGACGGTGAGGTCATCGCCAACGCGGGTTCGGAGGCAGCCCTCCTCGCGATCGGCGCGTTCGGTGCGCTGGCGCTCGGTGGAGCCGCACTCTTCGTCTCGCGCCGCAAGCGCACGACGACCTCCGTCTGACGCACGCCGGTCGGGCCGCGCGCTCGACCGCCTCAGCATCCGAGGGGACCGCGCATCGCGGTCCCCTCAACGCTGTGCGGAAAGCGACGGGAGCAGCTGAGGCCCCAGCCGCTCGACGAGATCGGCCAACTGCCACGCGGTTCGTTCATAGCCCGCCTGCGGGCCGCCGTACGGATCCGCGACGTCAGGCGCGTCCAGGACCGTCCGTGCTCGGGCGTTGTGCCACACGGCCACCTGGTCCACGAGCGGATGCTCGCCGGTGCTGGGCTGCGCCGCGCTGAGCGCGACGAGTTCGGTGATCGTGAAGGTCCGTCGACCCGTGCCGGCGGCCAGACGCGACACCGACGTGCGATGCGCATCCTCCATCGTGAGCACCAGGTCCTGCTCGGCCACGAGGTCGTGGGTGACGCGTCGGGACCGGTGGTAGTCGAGGTCCAACCCCCACGACGTGGCGATGCGCTGCATGCCGCTCGCGGCGGGGTCGCCGGGACGGGCGTGGGTGCCCGCGGACGACACGAACACATCGCTGTCCGGCGCCCGCCGGACGAGGAACTCGGCGAGGAGCCGTTCCGCCATCGGGCTGCGGCAGATGTTCGCGGTGCAGACCACGAGGATGCGAGCGGGGCTCACTCCCACTCGATCGTTCCCGGCGGCTTGGACGTGATGTCCAGCACGACGCGGTTGATGCCCGGCACCTCGTTGATCACCCGGTTGGAGATCGTCGCGAGCACGTCGTAGGGGATGCGGGCCCAGTCGGCCGTCATCGCGTCCTCGCTGGT
>CAYMGL010000246.1:0-4148 GCA_964389945.1 uncultured Actinomycetota bacterium | reverse complement strand
GACAGCTCGTCGCGGCGGCCGTCGGCGAAGGCGAGCGCCGCATCGAGCCGGTTCCCGCGGTAGAGGTCTGCCTCGGTCCGACCCCGCTCGTCCCACTCCCCCGCCGACACGGTGAGGTGACCCAGCAGGCGCAGGTCGTCGGCGTCCTCCTCGATCCAGGCGACCAGCCGGGGCCAGGCGCGGAACAGCGCCTCGTGGGTGACCTCGACGGTGGGCTCCCGCGTCCGGTCGTCGTGGTCGAACCGGACCAGCCGTGCCCGTCCGAACGCCTCGATGACATCGTCCGGCACGTGCGCCAGCTCGGTCCGCAGCGCGCGACGCCGGGTCGGTGGTCCGTCAGCGTTGGGGACCACCAACCGCTGGAACAACTGGTGTGCCGCCCGTCGGTCGCTCCCGTCCAGCCCGGCGAACACCTCCTCCGCGCGCTGGCCGAGGACACCCTCGATGCCGCCGATGCGGCGGTAGGCACCGAGTTCCATCGTGCCGTCCTCCGCTGCCTCGAAGACCTCGGTGAGGGCGAACTGGACCATGGGCAGCGAGGCCGGGAAACGGGCGGCGTCGGCGACGATGGCCGTCGCCAGGGCGGGCTCGACCGCGACGCCGGCGACCTCGGCCGGGCCGGTCACGACCTCGTGGAGCTCGTCGTCGGTCAACGGTGTGACCATGACCGAACGGTCGCGCACCAGCGGCCCCGCGTCGTGGTGGGCGAGGACCTGGGCGAGGAAGTCCGCGCGGACCGTCACGACGAGGCGGACGGCACCGGACGGGTCGTCGACGGCAGCGCGGAGGGCCTTGCACAGCAGGTCGCGCTCGGTCGGTTCAGCGATCGTGAACAGCTCCTCGAACTGGTCGACGACCAGCACCAGCTCGCCGCCGCTGCCGGGCAGCAGACGTCGGACGACCCGGTCGAGTCCGGCCGGTGTCGCCGCGACCTCGTCGGCCACCCCGTGGAGCTCGACCGCGGCGACACGCGAGAGCGCCACCTCGAGCTCCGCGAGCGGGTGGGTGCCCGGCACCATCGTGGTCACGTAGGCGCCATCGGCCCGCAGGTGCGGCAGCAGCCCGGCGCGCACGGCAGAGGACTTGCCCGAGCCGGACGGCCCGACGACGGCGACGGCCCTGCTCCGGGCGACCCGGGCACGCAACTGCTCGACGAGCTGGCCGCGGCCGAAGAAGACGTCGGCGTCGGCCTCGCGGAACGCCGCCAGCCCCCGGTACGGGTTGGGCCCGACGGGTGTCGCCACCGGCACCGCGGGCACGGCCGCACCGTGCTCGGCCGCCCCCAGCGCCGCGACGAGGCCGGCCATCGTGGTCATGCCCTCGTCCGCCGGGTCCAGCGCTCGACGCACCGCGACCTCGGCCACCTCGGGGAGCACTGCCGTCCGCACGGCACCGTCCCCGGGAACGCCGGCCGCCCCGCCCGCCGCCACCGCGACGAGCTCGGCCAGCCCGGTGACGTCCTCGACGGGGTGCGCGTCCTCCAGCGGGAAGCCCCAGACGAACGCGTCGCCGTGCTCGTCGATGACGACCGCCTCCGGCCCGAGCCCGCCATGGGCGACCCCGGCCTCGTGGGCCGCCAGCAGCGCCTGGCCGACCTGCGTCCCGACGTGCAGCGCCTCGTCGGGGGACAGCGCCGCCGCGCGCAGCCGTTGGGCCAGCGTCCCCCCGGCCGGGAACCGGGTGACGACGTACGCACCGCCCGGTTCACGCCAGTAGTCGTAGACGGGCAGCAGGTGCGCGTGGTCGAGCCCGGCGACGGCCTGGATGCGCGCCTCGAACGCCCGCACCACGTCGGGGTCGTTCGCGCGTTCGGGCGGCAGAACCGTGACGGCGACCTCCCGTCCGATCGAGGGCTGTTCGGCCCGGTGGACCGTCCCCAGCGGCGAGTGCGCGACCGGTTCGTGCAGCACGTACCCCCGCAGGCGACGCCCTCCGACCGACCGGTCCAGACGTGGATCGCGCTCGAGGATCATCGACTCCAGCTCGCCGAGCCGCGGCGACGGGTCGATGCCGTGCTCCTCGACCAGTCGTTCACGGAACGCCCGCGCCACGCGCAGCGCATCGGCGTCACGACCGGCGCGGTAGAGCGCCTGGGCGTGCAGCCGTGCCACGGTCTCGCGCAGCGGTTCGGCTGCGGCCAGCTCCTCCACCCGCAGCACTGCGTCCTGGATCCGTTCGGCGTCCAGCAGCGACCGCACGAGGAGCTCCTGTGCGACCACGCGCTGCTCCTCCAAACGGACCGAGATCGGGGCCGCCCAGGTCGTCGTCGCGAAGGGGCCGAGCGCACGGCCCTCCCATCGGCCGAGCGCTGCCGTCAGGCCCTGCGCTGCGCGGCCTGCCTCGCCTGCCACGAGTCGATCGCGTGCAGCAGCCACCTCCTGCTCGAACAGGTCGGCGTCGACCGCGACGAGGTCGTCGGCCAGCCGATAGCCCACCGCATCGGTGACCACGACGTCCGCACCGTCGAGCCCGGAGGTCCCGAGCGCCTTGCGCAGGCGTGACACGTACGTCCGGAACGTCCGCTCGGCAGCGTCGGGCGGCGCACCGTCCCAGACGGCATCGATCAGCGTGTCGGTCGGCACCGTCCGGCCGCGCTCGACCGCGAGGACGGCCAGCAGGGCACGCTGCCGCGGGCCACCGAGGTCGAGCTCGCGGCCGTCGGTGGTCGCGCGGATGCGTCCGAGGACACCGACCTCGAGCAGCGGCTGCTTGCGGGGCCTGTTCTCACGCATGGCTGCTCCTGTCGTGGCACCGACGTTCCCCCGGCCACGTTGCAACCACGTTGCAGACCCTAGGCCGGTCGCAACCGGCCATGGAAGGGTGAATCCGGGCGAACAGCCCCAGCGGCCGATGCGCCATCGACAGCGGTCGAGCCCCTGCTGCAACCCCCCTGCGACCCACCGATCCCACGGTGCCTCCATCGCACCACGAGCCGCCGACACCCGGCAGCCGCCACACAGGAGGGACCGCGATGCAGAGCCACATCGACACCACCACCCAGCTCGACCTCGTCCGCGCCGACGCCGCAGCCCGCCAGCGCCGCGCCGCGACCTACCGCTTCGTCCACGCCGAGCGCCCCAGCCGCACCGGCCGCCGCTCGCTCGCCTCCACCGCCATCGGTGCCACGCTCGCGCTCGGCGTCGTGACCGGCGCCGCCGCACAGGTCATCGCCAGCCAGCCCATCGAGCAGGGCTACGAGGCCGGCCTGCCTGACGGCTGGTTCGACCCGGCCGAACCGACCTTCAGCACGGCCGACGACACCGTGCGCCCGGCCTCGATCCCGGTTCGCCAGGGCTACCTGCCCGGCCAACCCGACGGCTGGTTCGACCCTGCGGAGCCGACCGTGCAGGTCGCCGGTGTCGTGCTCGACCGCACCGGCACCGTCCCGCGCAACGTCCGCTGACGCTCTGCACAGCGGCACCGACGAGCCCGCCAACCTGGCGGGCTCGTCGCGTTCTCAGCGTCGCATCGGCACGCGGCCTGCGGCGGTCATCTCGACGCCCTCCGCCGCCAGGCGACGGCGCTGCTCGGTCTCGTGGCCGGGGACGAGACGGCCACTGGCGTTGACCACCCGCCACCACGGCACGTCCGGATGCCCCTCACCGAGGATGCGCCCCACCAGCCGTGACTGGCCGGGGAAGCCGGCCTCGCGGGCGATCTCTCCGTAGGTGACGACCTCGCCCGGTGCGACCGTGGCGAGCACGTCGAGCACCGCCGGCCGCACCTCGTCGATCGTGGCCACGGTCAGCGACTCCCCCGCCGCGCACTCACGCGCGACCGAGCTGGCCGGACGGCTCGAACCACTTGCCGTCGTCGGGCAGGGCGGCGAGGTTGAGGCGCGGCAGTGGTGTCGGGATCAGGCCGTCGATCTCCTCGAGGTCGACGAACCGGAACGCGTCGTTGGTCGCCATGCCAGACGCGAACTCCGAGAAGCCCAGGACCGTCACGCCGACGCCGCGCTCAGCGAGTTCCTCCAGCGGCTCCTCGAAGCAGCGGGCGTCGTTGGAGCCGACGTAGACCCGTTCGAGGTCACCCTCGTCGTAGCGTGCCCAGAGGTGGTCGACCATGTCGTCGTCGACGTCGGAGTCGTCCAGCTTCGGCTTGGCGAAGACGCGGTAGCCCTCCTCGAGCAGCCACAGCACCCAGCC
>CAYMGL010000245.1:0-4201 GCA_964389945.1 uncultured Actinomycetota bacterium | reverse complement strand
CGCCGTAGAGCGCCCGGCCCTGGTCGATCGGCACGCGCAGGTCGTTGTCGCCGTGCAGCACCAGCATCGGCGTCGACATGCCGCCGTAGTGCCACGACGGCGAGAATCGCATCGTCCGCGACGGATCGGCCCACAGCTCGCCGCCGAACGCGCCCGCGAACCCGTTGTTCCAGTCGGTCGCCCACATCCCCGCGAAGTCCGTCACGGCCGCGTGGGCGACGGCGGTCGTGAACCGGTCGGTCTGGGTCGACAGCCACACGGTGAGGTAGCCGCCGTAGCTGCCGCCGGTGATCGCCATGCGGTCGGGGTCGACGGTCCCGTCGTCCACGAGGTCGTCGGTGGCTGCCAGCACGTCCTGCGTGGGGCGCGTCGCCCAGTCGCCGTGGATCGACGCGGTGAACTCGTGCCCGAACGACGTCGAGCCGTGGAAGTTGACCATCGCGACGACCCAGCCCTCGGCCGCGAACCGCGCCGCGCACCAGCGCCAGTGCCACGTGTCACCGAAGGTCCCGTGCGGCCCGCCGTGGATGAGGTGCACGAGCGGCGGCGGGCCGTCACCCTCGACGGCGTCCTCGGGCGGGTGCAGGACGAGCACCTGCACGTCGTCGCCGTCGGCGCCGGCGACGGTGCGTTCCTCCAGCCGGCCGAGGTCGGTGTCGGCCAGTGCCGGTCGCGTGAACCCGGTGACGACCGCGACGTCGTCGGTGACGCGGGCGACCTCCGGTGGTGCCGTGACGCCGCTGTGGACCGCGTAGACCCCGTCGCGCGTGACCACGGGCGCCGAGAGCCCACCCGTCGCCGGCGTGGCCAACGGGACGGTGCCACCGTCGACGACCTCCAGCAGGCGGCCCCGACCGCGGACCTCGCTGCCCAGCACGATCCGGCCGTCCGGGCCGACGGCGATGCTGCCGAGCTGGTCACCGTGGTCCTCCAGGATCGCAGAGCGGGTGCCGTCGGTCGGGTCGACCGCCCAGAGGTCCTGCGGTGCGCCGTACCAGTCGCGCTCGCGGCGGATCGCGACGAGGATCCGTCCGTCGGGCAGGAACCGGGGCGCGCCGGCGGCGCCGGCCGTGTCGGGTGTGAGGCAGCGCGGGCTGCCGGGCTCGTCGAGGTCGACCACGTACAGCCGCGGGACGGGGACGCCGTCCGCGTCGCCGTCGGGGTCGGTCGTGGTCACGGCGAGCCAGCGGCCGTCACGCGAGACGTCGGTGTGCGCGGCGGGGTCCGACAGGGGGTCGGGCAGCAGCCAGGTCCCGGGGGTGAGGTCGGTCGGCTCCGCGTCGGGCTCGCCCAGGTCGTAGCGCAGGACGTGCTCGGTCAACGGGTCGGTGAACCACGTGTCCCAGGCGCGGCTCAACCGCCGCTCGGTGGCCCGCAGCCCGGGACGCTCGTCGGCGGCGTCACGCCACGCCGTGGTCGCGACCACGGTCGGGTCCTCGTCGAGCAGCCGGGTCACCACCAGCAGCTGGTCCCCGCCGACCCAACGTGCCGAGCCGACGACACCCAGCGGGAGGTCGGTGACCTGGCGGGCCTCGCCCCCGTCGAGCGGCAGCACGAACACCTGTCGGCGCTCGTCGACGGTGCGGACGAACGCCACGTGCCGACCGTCGGGTGCCACGACCGGACTGCTGGCGCTCGCCCCGTGCGTCAGCGCGACCGGGTCGCCGTCGGCCACCAGCCGCCACAACCGGGTCGTCGTCGCCTCGGTCGTGGTCGTCGTCACGGGCACGACGACCACCGCCCCGTCGTCGTCGGCGCTGGGTGGGCCGACTCGGGCCAGGTCCCACAGGAGGGTCGTGGTCAGGGGCACCGCGCGGCTCCGTTCGTGGCGGGACGGAGCAATCCTGCCGCCCTGTCGGCACGGACGCGAACCGATCGGTCGCTCGTCCTGCGGCACCCTGCGACGAACCGGAGGCCCGATGTCCACGCACGACGCGCCCACGACGACCACCCCGCGGCAGCGGTTGCTGCTGTGGTGCACGGTCGTCGGCGTCGTCGCCTACGTGGCGACGTGGTTCGTGCTCGGCCTGCTCGCCGACGACTACGACCCCCTGCGCGACGCGATCAGCCAGCTGTTCGACCTCGGGGCGCCTGCCTGGCAGCGCCGCACGCTCGCCGGGGTGCTGCTGGTGACCGGCGTGGCGCTGCTCCCGGTCGGCCCGGTGCTCGACCGTGTCCTGCCCGGGACCGGCCGGCTCGGGCCGCTCCTGGCGGTCGTGGCGGGTCTCGGCACGACCGCGGTCGCGTTCTTCCCCTGCACCGCCGGCTGTCCGGGGGCCGGCACGAGCTTCACCGACACGATGCACGTCGTGCTCGCTGGTGGCGGCTACGTCGGGCTCGTGCTCGCACCCCTCGCGTTCGCGTGGCGGCTCCGCGGGACGGCGTGGCGCGACCTCGCGGTCGCCGGTCTCGTCCTCGGAGGGCTCGCCACGGCCGGCTTCGTCGTGCGCAACCTCGGCGTCGACGCCCTCGGTGGGCTCCAGCAGCGGGTCTTCAACACGCTCGCCGACGCGTGGTACGTCATCGTCGCCGTCGCGGTCCT
Organism: uncultured Actinomycetota bacterium; assembly: GCA_964389945.1. Lineage (GTDB taxonomy): Bacteria > Actinomycetota > Nitriliruptoria > Nitriliruptorales > Nitriliruptoraceae > JBFGFG01. The sequence goes on along the minus strand of CAYMGL010000245.1, from coordinate 1,659 downwards.
GCGCCGGACTCAGTCGTCCTCGCGCAGCACGCCCGACCCTGCCAGCAGCAGCCAGGCGAGCACGCCGTAGCCGAGGAAGCCCAACGCGAGCGGGGTGACCGAGCCGTCGAACGTGCGGTCGAGCAGCGTCCCCAGCAACGCCCCGCCGGCGATCTGCAGCGCACCGATCACCGACGAGGCGGTCCCCGCGACGTGGCCGACGTGCTCCATCGCGAGCGAGTTGATGTTCGGGACCAGCAGGGCGTGCGAACCGAGCAGCACGGCCAGCACGACGGCGAACGGCCAGAACGGCGGCACACCGCCGGACACGACGGCGAGCACGGCGAACACGACCGACGCCACGACGTAGCCGCCCGCGGCCAGCCGGGTCACACGCCGGGTGCCCATCGCTTCGACGACCCGGGCGTTGACGAGCATCGCCACGCCGAGCGACGCGGCCAGACCACCGAACACCAGCGGGAACTGCTCGCCACGGCCGAACACGTCGCTGATGAGCAGCTCCGACGACGCGATCCACGACGTGAACACGCCGTAGAGCGCCGTCATGGCCAGCGCTGGCCACATCGTCCGGGGCTCGCGCAGGACGGCCTTGGTGGCAGCCACGAGACGGTCGGCCTGCAGGGGCAGCCGGTCCTCGACGGCGAGCGTCTCGGGCAGGCGCCGGGCCCACGTGGCGACGAGCACGACGCCGACGGCGCAGGCGCCGAAGATCCACCGCCACGGTGCCACGTCCACGATCAGCTGCCCGAGGGTGGGCGCCAGGATCGGCACCGTGATGAACACCGCCATCACGAACGACATGGCCCGCGACATCCGGTCGCCGACCCACGTGTCGCGGATCACGGCGAGCGTCACGACGCGGCTGCCCGCTGCCCCGAGCCCCCACAGGACGCGCGCGGCGTAGAGCGTCGCCAGCGAGGGGGCGAGGAACGAGGCGACGGCCCCGAGGAAGTAGATGCCGTACCCCAGGTACAGGGTCCGTCGCCGACCGAGGGAGTCGGCGAGCACGCCGTAGACGAGCTGGCCGCCCGCGAGGCCCAGGAAGTAGGCCGTGACGAGTCCGGCTGTCGCGTTGTCGTCCGCGGCGAGGCCGAACTCGACGCGCACGGCGCCGAACGCCGGCAGCAGGAGGTCGATCCCGAGGGCCGTGAGGGCCATCGAGAAGGCCAGCAACGAGATCAGCTGCGGTGCCCCGAGCTGGCGCAGGGCGACCGGCAGGCCACGGGCCCGGGTGGTCGGGGTGTCTGCGACGGACGGGGAGGAGGTGGGATCGGGAGGTGGCACGGGAGGGGACCGAACGGGGTGGGAGGGAGCCCACCATCCTACGCCGGGGCGGCTGTATCGTCGGGCACTGGTCCGGTCCGCGCACGCCAGGAGCCGTGATGGATGCCAGCAGCCTCGTCGGAGCCACCGCCGCAGCGATCGCAGCAGCTGTGCGGGAGGGGCAGGTGACGGCGCTCGACGTCGCCGAGGCCCACCTGGCACGCATCGACGAGCGCAACCCACAGGTCGGCGCCTTCACCCGGGTGCTGCACGAGCGGGCCCGGGAGGACGCCGCCGCCGTCGACGCCCGCGAGGACCGTGACGAGCTGCCGCTGGCCGGCGTCCCGATCGCGATCAAGGACAACACGGCGGTCAGCGGACAGCCGGTCGGCAACG
>CAYMGL010000244.1:0-4208 GCA_964389945.1 uncultured Actinomycetota bacterium | reverse complement strand
GGTCCCGGTCGACGGCGCGCCCCGCACGAGCGCGGTGGCGGCCGGGACGGCTGCGGGCGCCACGGTACGGACCGGGGACCTGCGGACCGCGGAGGCGGCCCGGTCGCACGGGGGCTCGTCACGGGCACTGGCTATCGTCGCCGAGACTGCCCCCACCCACGCAGCCCACCGACCGCCAGGCACCCGATGACCGCCGAGGACCTCCCCCCGCACGCCGCGTCCGGCACCCGGTTCGTCTTCGTCGACACCGAGGCCACCGGGCTGGACCACACGCGCCACGAGCTGACCGAGGTGTCGTGGATCGTGCGGTTCGAGGACGGGCGGCAGGAGGAGCGCACCTACTACCCGGAGCACACCCTCGACGCCGCCGAGCCGGACGCCCTGCGCATCACGCAGTACCACGAGCGGATCGCGAACCAGCAGACCACGCCGATGACCGAGTGGCTGGGCCAGTTCCTCGAGGACGCACAGGACGCGGTCCTGGTCGGCGCCGTGCCCGACTTCGACGCCCACCACCTCCAGCTCGCCTGCCGCAAGCTCGGCCTGGCGCCCACGTGGGACCACCACCTGCTCGACGTGGAGACGCTCGCGCTGCCGCTGATCGCGCCGGGCCCGGAGCGGCCGCGCAGCCTCGCCAAGACCTGCGACGCGCTGGGCATCGACCACGACCGCAGCCAGGCCCACGGGGCGCTCTACGACGCCCAGCAGGCGATGCGGGTCTTCGACCGCGTCTGGGAGCTCACCACGCAGCTGCGTGAGAGCGGGGACCCACTCCCCCCTCCCGTGCCGCGTCCGGCGTCGGGCGCGGCCGCCGACGACGACGCAACCGCCGACACCCCGGGCGACACCCCGGCCACGACGGCGTGACCACGACCGACCCGGCGCGCTGACGGGTCACAGCGCCCGGCGCAGCCCCTCCAGGGCAGCCGTCGCCAGACGGCGGCGCACGGCGGTCCGGTCCCCCGGCAGCGAGCGCTCCCACGAGCGCACCCCGTCGGCGGTGGCGATGGCCCAGATGATCGTGCCGCTCGGCTTGCCCTCGACGGGGTCGGGGCCCGCCACGCCGGTCGTGGCAGCGCCGACGTCCGCACCGAGGCGCTCCCGGATCCCGACCGCGAGGGCCTCCGTGGTCACACGAGACACGGTGCCGTGCTCGTCGAGGACGGCCTGGTCGATGCCGCACAGCAGCCGCTTGGCCGCCGGCGAGTAGACCGCGGCGCCGCCGAGGAACACCGCCGACGCCCCGTCCGGTGTCGCCAGCCGGTCGGCGAGGATCCCGCTGCTGGCCGACTCGGCCACCGCGATCGTGCGCCCGGCCGCCGCGTACCGGGCGATCACCACCTCCTCGAGCGAGCCCCCGTCGATGCCGACGACGTGCGCACCGAGCAGGGCCACGGCGCGCCCGAGCGGCTCGTCGGTGCGCGCGCGGGCGGCCGCACGATCGTCGCCCCGGGCCGTCAGCTTGACCTTCAGCTCACCCCCACTGGCGAGGTAGCCGATCTCGACCCCGTCGGGCAGGTCGTCCTCCAGCGGTGCGAGGGCGGCCGCGCAGGCCGACTCACCCAGCCCGCTGACGTTGACCACGCGTGTCACGGCGGGCCGGATGTCGCTGCGGGTGACGAGCAACGGCTCGAGCGACTCGCGGAACATCGCCTTGAGCTCCCACGGCACCCCGGGCAGCGCAGCCACGAACCCGCTGTCCACGGCCAGCGCGAAGCCGGGCGCGGTCCCCTTCGGCGCGAGCACCTCGGCACCGGCCGGGACGTCTGCCTGCTGCAGGTTGGCCTCGGGCATGTCCACCCCGCGGTCGGCGAACCACGTGCGCAGGCGCTGGGCGAGGTCGTCGTGGCGGACCAGCTCGACGCCGGTCGCCGCCGCGACGGCCTCCCGGGTGCGGTCGTCCGACGTCGGTCCGAGGCCGCCGCTGCACAGCACCACGTCATGGGCGGCCAGCAGCCGTCGCACCTCGTCGGTCAGCCGCGGCAGGCCGTCGCCGACCGAGACGATCGTCGCCACCTCGACCCCGAGCTCGGTCAGCGCGGTGGCCAGCCACGCGCTGTTGCTGTCCACGACCTCACCGGCGACCAGCTCGTCACCGATGGTGCAGATCGCGGCCGTCGTCACTCGGCCGCCACCGCCGTCGCGGCGCGGATGCTGACCATGTACGCCACCCCGGAGCCGACCGTGGCCAGGACCGCGAGCACGAGCAGTGTGTCGGCCGCGACCTGCCCGACCGGCGGTGCGAGGTAGGCGCTGATCGCGAGGAACTGCGTGACGGTCTTGGCCTTGCCCCACCGCGACGCCGGCAGCACCAGCCGGAGGCGTGACACCAACCGGACCCGCAGCGCCGTCACGGCGACCTCGCGGGCGAGGATGACCAGCACGGCCCACCACCACACCTCGCCGACGAGCGCCAGCGATGCCAGCGCACCCAGCACGAGCAGCTTGTCGGCCAGCGGGTCCGCCAGCTGGCCCCACCGGGTCACGCCGTTGAAACGGCGCGCCACCCAGCCGTCGAAGCTGTCGGTGATCGCCGCGAAGACGAAGACCCCGAGCGCCCACCACCGGGCCGCGACGGTGTCCAGCGTCAGCAGCCACAGCACGACGGGCACGAGCAGGACGCGCAGGAACGTGAAGGCGTTGGGGATGTTCACCCAGTGCGGCTCGACCGCCGGCTCGAGCGGCGGACCCGCAGACTCGGGCAGCTGCCCGTGCACCTGCTCCTCAGCCACCGGCACGCCCCGCCTCGCCGCGGCCGGTCACCGGCTCGGCGACCAGGTCGACGCCCTCCGCGGCGGTGATGCGCGCATCCACGGTGCGACCGACGGGCAGGTCGGGCGCCCCGCCGTCCGGCAGCTCCAGCCGCACCTCGCCGTCGGTCTCGGGCGCCTGCTGCGGGATCCGGCCGATCGTGCCGTACTCGCCGACCTCCTCGACGAGGACCGGCATGGTCCGCCCGACCCAGCGGGTCGCGGCGTCGTCGGCGATGCGCGCCTGGACGCTGGCGAGGTGCTCGACGCGGGCGGCGGCGACCTCCTCCGGCACCTGGTCCTCGTAGGTCGCCGACGGGGTGCCGTCCTCGACCGAGAACGGGAAGAAGCCGACCCAGTCCAACCGCGCCTCGTGGAGGAAGTCCTCCAGCACGTCCACGTGCTCGTCGGTCTCGCCGGGAAAGCCGAGGATGAAGTTCGAGCGGAACGCGACGTCGGGCATGAGGTCGCGGATCTGCCCGATGAGGTCGAGGAAGCGGTCGGGCGACCCCGCCCGGGCCATCGACCGCAGCAGCTGCTGGTCGACGTGCTGCATCGACAGGTCGACGTACGGGGTCACCTCGGGGATCTCCGCCATGGCCTCGAGCAGCGGCCACTGCAGCTCGTCCGGCTGGAGGTAGAGCAGCCGCAGTCGCTCGATGCCGTCGACCTGCGCCAACTCGCGCAGCAGCACCTGCTGGAGGGACCGCCCACCGTCGTGGCCCTGCCACGCGCCGAGGTCCTTGCCCCAGCTGGTCGTGTTCTCGCTGACCAGCACCAGCTCACGGGCGCCCTGCTCGCCGAGCCACGCGGCCTCGGCCAGCAGCTCGTCGATGCCGCGGGACCGGAAGCCTCCCCGGAACGACGGGATCGCGCAGAACGTGCACATCCGGTCGCAGCCGCCGGCGATCTTGAGGTAGGCCCAGGGCCGCTCGGCGTCGTAGGTGCGCACGGGGAAGCGCGGCCCGCTGGCGGGCATGCGCGCGAGGTCGGCCTCGTCGGTCGTCACCCGGTCCACTGGCGCACGCTCGGGCGGGGCCTCCTCGTCGGTGGTCGGCATGACCAGCAGCGGCAGGCTGCGCCGGACGCTGCGGGCGCCCTCGGCGCCGGCTGTCGGCTGGGAGGCCGCGGCTTGTGTCGGGGTGGCCGTCGTGGGCTCGGTGTCCACGCCGAGGACCCGGTCGACGGTCTCGCCAGCGAGGATGCGGTCGACGGTCTGGGGCAGCGTCGCGTAGCCGCCGAAGCCGACGACGGCGTCCGCCTCGGGGATCGAGTCGGCCAGCTCGTGCGGGTAGCGCTGCGCCATGCAGCCGACGACGACCACGGCACGGGTGCCGCTGTCCTTGAGGTCGCACGCCGCCAGCACGGTGTCGACCGACTCCTGCTTGGCCGGCGCGATGAAGGTGCACGTGTTGACCAGGACGACGTCGGCGCCCTGCGGGTCCTCGACGACGCGGT
>CAYMGL010000243.1:0-4225 GCA_964389945.1 uncultured Actinomycetota bacterium | reverse complement strand
CGAGGTGCGTGTGGGTGTCGACGTACGTCGGCATGGCTCCGCACGGAGTCGGGGGATGCGGGACGGCCGCGCACGGCGACCGTGTGGTGGCTCAACGCGGATGGAGTCCGCGGAGCGGGAGTGCGACCGCCAAGGCTAACAAGAGCAAGCGCTGATGGGAACCCCGCCGCCACGTTCTGCGCACGCCACCGTTCCCCCGGCCCGACGTGGGTCGACCACCCGCACACGGCGGGTGGTCGACCGTCGAAGCGGTCGGGACGTCAGTCCGTGGGGGCCTCGTCGGTGGCCGTCTCGACCACGACCGAGCCGTCCGCGGCCTCGTCGACGGTGACCGCGACCGTGCCGCTGCTGCCGTCGTCGGCCACCCACGTGAGGCCCTGACCGTCCGGCGACCACGTCAGCCGTGTGAGCTGCTGCCCGGTCTGCCCGACCACCACGACCGCATCGGCACGGACGACCGTGTCGTCGACCACCTGCGCGAACCGGATCGACGACTCGCCCTCGGCCTGGTTCTCGTAGGCCACGACGAACGCGTCGCGGGTCCCACCCGGCCGGGCCGCGGCGAGGCCGAGCGTGGCCTCGACCTCCGCGCCCTCGAGCACCGGCAGCTCGGTCGTGGTGCCGTCGGCCTCCGTGACGAGGAGGCTCGTGCCGACGGCGGTGACCTCGGGCGTGCCGTCCGTGGCGTCGTCGGACCCGTCGCCCAGTGGGGTCACGGCCGTGATCCTCGCGTCCTCCCAGGAGAACCCGCCGGCCGAGACGGCGCCGTCCGCAGTCTCGAGGACCTCGCCGATCCCGGCGTCGCGCTCGTGCACCACCACCCGCTGGCCGTCGGTGGACAGCTCGACGTCGGTGCCGGTCGCGACCAGGCCGAAGGCGCTGCCGTCCTCCCCGCCCGCGACGCGGACCCGCAGCTCGGCGCCGGTCGGGTCGCGCACGAGCTCCACACGGCGCAGGTCGTCCAGCAGCGCACCGTCCAGCGCGTCCTCGGCCAGCACGAACGCGGGCGTGGTGGGGGCGGTGTCGACGACGTTGCTGTCGTCCATCGGGATCGACCAGAGCCCGCCGCCCGGTGCGCTGGCCAGGATCACCTGCGCATCGGCCTGGGAGAACCACTGCTCGATGCGCAGGTCGCCCGGGACGTCACCCTCCAGCGGCAGCACGCGCTCGCCGGCCGGATCGGCCGGGAGCGGCATGACGTGGAGGTCCCGCCCCTCGATCCACGCGACGCCGTCGCCCGTCGGCGTGACCACGGCACGACCGCCGTTCGGGGCAGCGTCGACGATCGCGTCGAACTGGTCGCCGGTGCCGTCCCGTGCCACGACACCGATCGACCCGTCCGCGCGCACGGCGACCACCGTGCCGGCAGTCCCGGCCCGGCCGGCGGCGAGCGAGACCACCTGCTGTGCCGAGCGGACCACCCGGTCCCGCACGTACAGCACCGAGCCTCCGGCCCCGTCGTCCGCGGCGTGCGCGAGGTCGCGGTCGAGCAGCGCGGCCGTCAGGCCGCCGGCCCCAGGCAGCGCCGTGTCCGGGCTCTCGGCGTCGCCGCCGGGCAGCGAGTCCTCGGGCGTGTCGACCACGTCGAACGGGGCGGGGTCGGGCAGCAGGGCGGGGACGACCGCGAAGGCGCCGACCACGACCGCGGCGACGGCCGCCACGGCGAGACCGCGCCGCAGCCAGACGCCGCGGGCGGCCTCCTGCTGGACGCGCTCGTACAGCGCGGGCGTCACGTCGACGTCGCCGGCGCGCTCACGCAGGGCGGCGCGCAGCCGGACCTCGATGTCGTGCTGGTCGTCGTGGTTCGTCATCGCGCACCACCCTTCTGGTCGGCGCTGGTCAGGAGCGACTCGAGGCGCGCGAGCGCCCGTGCCGTCTGGGACTTGACGGTCCCCTCGCTGACACCGAGGACCTGGGCGGTCTCGGCGACGCTGCAGTCCTCGTAGAAGCGCAGGACCACGACCGTGCGCTGCCCGTCGGGCAGTCGGTCGAGGGCCTGGAACATCGCGTCGCGCTCGGCGAGGTGCTCGTCGGCACGGACGACGCCGCGGTCGGAACCGTCGGCCGTCGAGCGATGGCGGGCGGCGAGGTACTTCCGCCGCAACCGGGAGTTGAAGCGGTTCGCGACCGCGCGACGCAGGTACGCGCCGGGGTTGTCGATGGCGGCACTCCCCCAGCGCCGCAGCACCTGCGCGAACACGTCCGCCACGAGGTCCTCGGCGAGGTCGGGGTCGCCCGTGAGCAGGTAGGCGAAGCGCACCAGCTCCCGGTTGTGCGCGGCGTAGAGCGTCGCGAACCCCGCGGGTCCTGCGCCCTGTCGGACTGCTCCGACCACCTGTGTCTCCATCTGCTGTCGTCGTCACCGACCCGGATGGTCCGGGCAGGCCACGCCTCCACCCTGCACGTCGCGGAGGCGGCCGGACAGGTTGTCACGCCATGTGGACCGTGCGCCAACCGCACCCGCAGCGCGCACGCACCACGCACAGCGCGCGGGTCAGTGGCTGCGCAGCCAGGTCTCGTAGACCGCGTTCTTGCGCAGGCCGTGGGCGGACGCGACGTCCCCGGCGGCGTCGCGGGCGCGGACGCCGTCGTCGACGAGGGCCTGCACCGCCGCGACCACCTCCTCGTCGCTCGGCGGCGCGACCGCCCGCGGCTCGGCGCCGTCGACGACCAGCGTCAGCTCGCCGCGCGGCGGCTGCTCGGCCGCGTCGTCGGCCAGTTCGCCCAACGTCGCGCGTCGCACCTCCTCGTGGAGCTTCGTCAGCTCGCGGCAGAGCGCCGCGGACCGGTCGGAGCCGCACGCCTCGGCCAGGGCCGCGAGGTCCTCGGCCGCGTGGTGCGGTGCGACGAACCAGATGGTCGTGCGCTCCTCGTCGCCGACGGCCAGCAGCCGCTCGTCGCGGTCGGCGCCCTTGCGCGGGAGGAACCCCTCGAACGCGAACCGCTCGGCCTGCAGGCCCGAGACGACCAGCGCGTGCAGGACCGCCGACGGGCCGGGCAGGGCCGTCACCTCGATGCCGGCCGCGACGACCGCCTGGACCAGTCGGCCACCGGGGTCGCTGATCAGCGGCGTCCCGGCGTCGCAGACCAGCACGATCGTCAGGCCCTCGTGGAGGCGCGTCACGGTGGCCGCGGTCGAGCGTGCCTCGTTGTGGAGGTGGTGCTGCCGCATGGGCGTGTCCGCGCCGACGTGCTGCAGCAGCGTCGCCGTGCGCCGGGTGTCCTCCGCGAGCACGAGGTCGGCCGTGCGCAGCGCCTCGGCCGCTCGCGGCGTGAGGTCACCGAGGTTGCCGATCGGCGTCGCCACGATCAGGAGTCGGCCCGACATCTCCACCTCCCCGACAGCGGCACGGCGTCACCCCGAGCCTATGGAGCCCGACGTAGCCTGCAGGCCGATGCATCCAGTCGCCGCGCGCCTGCAGGCCGCACTCACCCGACGCCCCTGGCTTGCGCCGACGGTCCTCGCCGTCCTGGCAGGGGTCGTGCTGCTCGTCCGCCTGGGCGACCCGGGGCGCATCATCTTCGACGAGACGTACTACGTCGACGACGCACGCGGCTACCTCGACACCGGGGTGGAACCGGGCTTCGCGGTGCACCCGACCGTCGGCAAGTGGCTCATCGCAGGGTCGATCTGGCTCTTCGGCGACAGCCCGTTCGGCTGGCGGGCCGCCGGGGCCGTCGCGGGCGTGCTCGTGGTGGTGCTGACCCACCTGCTCGCGAAGCGGCTGCTGGCCGACCGGCCGGACGGTTGGTGGCTGGCCCTGCTCGCACCCGTGCTGCTGCTCGCCGACGGGCTGTTCCTCACCCAGGCCCGCATCGCGATGCTCGACGTCTTCCTCGTGCTGTTCGCGCTGGCGGGGCTGCACGTGCTCGTCGTCGACCGCCAGCACCGCCGCGAGACGGCCGGCGACCAGCAGCAGGTGCTGTCGCTGCGGGTGCTCGCCGGGGTCCTGTTCGGCCTCGCGATCGGGGTGAAGTGGTCCGGTCTGCTCGCCCTCGGCGGCGCGGGGCTGCTGACGCTCGGCTGGGAGGTGGGGGCCGCCCGTGGGCGTGCGTGGTTCGTGTTCGTCGGTCGTCTGGTCGCGATCACGTTCTCGCTGGTCGTCGTCCCCGCCCTCGTCTACGTCGCGACGTGGACGCCCTGGCTCGTCAACTACGCCGACACGTTCACCGCCGGGTGCGAGGACGGGGCGACCTGCGAGTACCGGCTGGGCGAACGACTCGA
>CAYMGL010000242.1:0-4226 GCA_964389945.1 uncultured Actinomycetota bacterium | reverse complement strand
ACGTCTGCTGGAGGAAGTCGTCACCGTGGGCGAGCAGGTCGATGACCGCACCGGTGGTGAGCAGCGGGCCGAGCGAGAACGCCATGTTCGCGCTGGTCAGCATCTCCTTGAACGCGGCCGCGACCGCGTTCGGGAAGTTGCCGCCGCCGAACTCCTCGGGGAACTGCAGCGCGCCCCAGCCGGACTGCACGTACTGCTGGTAGGCCGGCTTGAACGACTCGGGTGTCGTGACGCCCTCGCCCTCTCCGCGGATGACCGAGCCCTCGGCGTCACCGTCGGTGTTGGTCGGCGCGATGACCTCGTTGCAGAACCGGCCGGCCTCCTGGAGCAGCCCGGCGACCATCTCCGGGTCGGCGTGGGCGAAGTCGTCGAGCTCGGCGAGCTCGCCGATCCCGGCGACGTGCTCGAGCGCGAACTGGATGTCGCGGACAGGGGCCTTGTAGTTCATCGGGTGGCTGCTTTCGACGCGGGACGGTCACTGTTGCAGGCTACTGCGCGGCAGCGACCGTTAGCCTGCCCCGCCGTGCCGCCGACTCGGACGGGGACGGGCTGTGGAGACCCCCTCGCGCCGCCGCCGTGTGGCCCGCGCAGCCCAGGACGTCGGTCGTTTCTGGGGTGAGGAGCGCCGCACGCTCCTGCTCGGCGCCGTCGCGCTGCTGCTGGCGGCGACGGCCGACCTCGGTGCGGGTGTCGTCCTGACCGGCGCCGAGTCGCGCATCGGTGCGCTGCCCGGGCTCCTCCTGCTCGTGCCGGGGGCGATCGCGCTCCGCGGTGCCACCTTCGGCTCGTTCGGTGCCCGGCTCGGCACTGCGCTGGTCGTCGGCACCTACGAGCCGGAGCTGCGACCGGGCACCTGGCTCTGGCGGCACGTCGAGGCGGTGGGCGTCCTGACGCTGGTGACGTCGGTGGAGGCGGCGCTCTTCGCCTGGGGCGTCGCAGGGGTACTGGGACAACGCACGGTCCCCCTGGGCGACCTCGTCGTGATCTCGGCGCTCGGTGGCCTGCTCGCGTCGGTCGTGCTCCTGGTGGTCACGCTGGGCCTGGCCCGGCTGTCGTCCCTGCGCGGTTGGTCGATGGACGACGTCGGCGCCCCTGCCATCACGGCCACGGGCGACCTGCTGACGATCCCGGCCCTGCTGCTTGCGACGACGGCAGTGGGCCGCGGCACGACCACGACGATCATGGCCTGGGCCATCACGGCCGTCACGGTCGCGGCGCTCGTCTACGGACTGCTCCACCCGCGGGACACGATCCGCCGACTCGTGCGCGAGTCGGTCGCCGTGCTCACCGGCGCCGCGCTCGTGAGCGTCCTCGCAGGTGCGGTCCTCGAGGGCCAGAACGAGCTGTTCCTGGCCGTCCCCGTCCTGCTGCTGCTGTTCCCGCCCTTCGTCGCCGTCTTCGGCTCGCTCGGTGGGATCCTGTCGTCCCGTCTCACGTCGAAGCTGCACCTGGGCCTCGTGACCCCGTCGTCGCGACCCGGACCCGAGGTGTGGCTCGAGGTCTCGATGACCTTCCTGTTCGCGCTCGGCGTCTACCTCTACGTCGGGGTGAGCGCCTGGCTGCTGGGCAACGCACTGGGGGTGACGACGCCGGGGCTGGGCCAGCTCGTGGGCGTCGCTGTCGTCGGCGGGCTGCTCGGGACGTTCTTCCTCGCGATCGTGGCCACCACGGCCGCGACCGCCACCTATCGTCTGGGGCTGGACCCCGACAACCACGCCATCCCGATCGTGACGTCGGTGATGGACTTCATCGGGATGCTGTGCCTGGTCGGCGCGGTGTCCCTGTTCCGGGTGGGAGCCTGAGTTGAGTCCGAGACGCACACAACCAAGCACGGTCAAGGACCTGCTCGTCGACGCCAAGGACGCGGCCGAGCTGATGGTCGACCTGGCCTACGCGGCCGTGTTCTTCGACGACCACACGCTGGCCAAGGAGGTCCTTCGTCTCGAGAGCCAGATGGACGACCTGCTCGTCGACCTCCGCGCCGTCTGCATGCTCGCGGCCAGGACGCCCGACGACGCCGACCGGCTCGCCGGCGTGCTGTCGATGGCCGTCGCGATCGAGGGCATCGCGGACTCGGCCGAGGACATCGCCCGGGTCGTGCTCAAGGACCTCGGCGTGCCGCGCCAGCTCCGCGAGGACCTGCGCCACGCCACCGAGATCACGGCACGGGTGCGGATCCACGCCGAGAACGAGATGGAGGGGCAGCGCCTGGTCGACCTCGAGCTGCCCGCCCACACAGGGATGTGGATCATCGCGATCCGCCGGGACGTCGACTGGATCTACGGCCCGGACGGCGAGGAGGTCCTGCGCGACGGGGACCGCCTGATCGTGCAGGGGCCGCCGCAGGCGCTGGAGACGGTGCGCCGCATGGCGGGCCACAAGCCGCGGGAGCAGGAACCCCCGCCCGAGGTCCCGCCGCAGCTGAGCAACCTCGACCGGGCGGTCGACCTCGTCGTCGAGCTGAAGAACGCCTCGGAGATCGCCGTCGGCCTGGCCTACTCGGCCATCCTGCTGCGGGACCCCACGCTGGCTGCCGAGGTCGGCGTCATCGAGGACCGCAGCGACGACCTGTGGCACGGCCTCGAGGGCTGGGTCCTGCGCGCAGCGGCCGAGACGCCCGACCCCGACTCGCTGCGCGGGCTGCTGCACCTGGCGGCCGCCTCGGAGCGCATCGTCGACGCGGCGCAGTCGATGTGTCGCCTCGTCGAGCAGGACGACGTGCACCCCGTCATCGCCCGGGCGCTGGCCGAGGCGGAGGAGATCGTCGCCGACGCGATCGTCGCCGAGACCTCCGAGGTCGTGGGCCGCACGCTCTCCGAGCTGCGCATCCACACGCGGACCGGCATGGAGGTGCTCGCGATCGAGCGCGGCGGCCGCTGGATCTACCGGCCGCGAAGCCGACGCGAGCTGGCCGCCGGGGACCGACTGCTCGTCGTCGGGCCGGAGGAGTCGGCACCCCGCCTGCGCGAGTGGGTCGGCGACGAGCGGCCCGAGCACGACGAGCACGGCTGGACCGAGCCCGAGCTCGACGAGGACTGACGCCCGGCGGCCTCACCGGATGGTGTGGGCCCGTTCCGCGTCGAGGCGATCGTCGAGTGGGCTCGTGCACACACCCGCGGCGCAGACCTCCGGCGTGGTCGAGCCGCTGCGCATCGTCGCAGGTCCGACCACTGCAGAGCTCGAGGTGGCCGCACGCGCCACGCCGTCCCGGATCTCCGCGCCCGAGGCGTGTGCCGCCGCCAGCGGGGCGAGCTCGCCGGCCCAGTGCAGGCGCCACGTCAGGGTCGTGCCGACTGCGATCGGTGGGCCGATGACCGCGTCGATGACGACGTCGCCCGGGTCCTCGCAGTCGACGGGCAGCGCCACGGGCGTGCACGCCACCGGGGCCCCGCCCCCGCACCTCGCCTCGAGCTCGTCGAAGGCACCACCGTCGACCTGGTCCGCGTGGTAGAGCGTGACCTCGCAGTCCCCGGCCGTCCACGAGACGCCGTAGTGGGCCGCAGCCGCCCGGTCCTCGATCGAGCCGACCGTCGACACCTGGACGACCAGCTCGCTCGCGTCCCCGCCGAACGCGAGCTTGCACAGGTCGACCCAGTCGGGTGCCGCAGCCTCCTCGACGTCGGGGCCGGCAACGCACTCCTCTTCGCCGACGACCTCGACGTCGCCGCCGGTCGCCGCAGCGAGCGAGGCCAGCGCGAGCACGAGCAGGAGCAGGATCGGACGTCGCACGAGGCCCTCCAGGATCGGCGCAAGGGGGCGCCGCCGGTGCAGGGCGCTCCTCCCGACCGGTGACTTCGACGCGTGCTGCGCGATCTCCTGCGGCGGGTGCGATGCCACGCGGCGGATGGGCCGGGGCGTCGGGTGGCAGGTCGTTGGTGCCGCGCCCCCTCTCTGGCGTGGTGATGGGGTGGGGTCGGCCCGATGAACGGTCCGGCCCCACCGGTCGAGCACTACGTTCGATCTCGAACGACCAGCAGCGGAACCGGCCGGAGACGAGCAGTGGCAGCAAACATCACGCGCACGATCATCGAGGAGCACCTGGTCGAGGGCGAGATGACGCCCGGCGAGCCGATCGCGCTGCAGATCGACCAGACGCTGACCCAGGACGCGACCGGGACGCTCGTCCAGCTGGAGCTGGAGGCGATGGGGTTGGAACGGGTGCGCACCGAGTTGTCGGTGCAGTACGTGGACCACAACCTCATCCAGGAGGACCACAAGAACCCCGA
>CAYMGL010000241.1:0-4273 GCA_964389945.1 uncultured Actinomycetota bacterium | reverse complement strand
ACCAGCAGCAGCGAGGCCGCCTCGAAGGCGAAGGTCCAGCGCGTGAACAGCTGCAGCCCGACGAAGCCGACGCTGTCCTGCGACGCCTCGTCGAGGCCGACGCAGGAGACCGCGTCGGCGGCGCCCTCACCCGCGAGCTGGCCGCAGGCGGAGGCGGCGGTCAGCGAGTCCGCGCCGACGACCGTCAGGAACGCCCCGGCGAGTGCGACCCCGGCGACGACGGCCGCCACGGCCCGGACCGGGGTTCGCGTGCCGAGCAGGTCGTCGCGGTCGATGCCGAGCAGCATGATCACGAACAGGAACAGCACGACGATGGCGCCGGCGTAGACGATGACCTGGACGATCGACAGGAAGGAGCTCTGCAGCCCCAGGTAGAGCGCCGCCACCGACAGCAGGTTGAGCACGAGCATCAGCGCGGCGTGCACGACGTTGCGCAGCGCGACGACGGCCACGGCCGAGCCGAGCGCGATGGAGGCGAACACCCAGAACAGCACCGCTTCGGCACCGCTGGTGGCAGCCCCCTCCGCAAGGGTCGCCAGCAGTCCCATCACTCGTCCTTCCCGGTGGTCGTCGACAGCCCGCCCACGACGGACTTCGCGCGCGCCGAGGGTCGGTGCGTGGCCGGCAGGTACTCGCCGGACTTGCGGTCGGGCGGCGTCACGGCCAGCCCGCCGTAGTAGTTCCACCCGCGCTCGGCGACCTGGCGGTCGGTCTGGGGCGTGTCGCTGCCGCCCGGCCCGACGGGCGCGAGCAGGTCGTCCTTGGTGAAGATGAGCTTGCCGTGTGTGTCCGCGGCGAGTTCGTAGTCATGGGTCATCGTCAGTGCCCGGGTCGGGCACGCCTCGATGCACAGGCCGCAGAGGATGCAGCGGTTGTAGTTGATCTGGTAGTCGGTGGCGTAGCGCTCACCGGGCGAGTAACGGTCCTCGACGGTGTTCATGGCGCCCTGGACGTAGATCGCGTCGGCCGGGCAGGCCCAGGCGCACAGCTCGCAGCCGATGCACTTCTCCAGGCCGTCCGCATAGCGGTTCAGCTGGTGCCGGCCGTGGAAGCGCGGGGCGACGGGCCGCGGCTTCTCGGGGTACTGCGCGCCCTCGAGACCGATGCGCGCCCGTGACGGCTTCATGTGCGACAGCGGCACGGCCATCCCGCGCCCGAGCACGGTGAAGTTGAGGAACAGCGCCACGGCGAGGGCGAGGCCGGCCGCGAAGGCGAGCTGGCCGCCCCAGGCAGCGCCGGTGGCGACGGCCACCACCACCCCGAGGGCCGTCAGCAGCCCGAGGCCGCCGAGGATCAGTGCGCGCGTCATACCTCGACCTCCTGGGTCTCGGGTGCGGGCTCGTCGAGCGGGGTCGCGACGGGGTCGACGGTGGACGGCGTGGCGGCCATCGTCGGCGACAGGCGGTCGGCCGCCGCGGCGCTGAGTCCCGCCGGCCGGCGGGCGCTCACCATCACGCGGTTGACCGACACGAGCACCAGCGCGGTGAACACCAACGTGATGCCACCGGCAACCCAGCCACCGGCCGCACCGAGCTCGTCGCGGGCCACGACGACCAGGCCGGTCGCCATCGCCCAGACGAGACCGAGCGGGATCATGACCTTCCAGCCCAGCGTGAGCAGCTTGTCGTACTTCATCCGGGGCAGCGCACCGCGCAGCAGGATGAACAGGAAGATGAAGACCGCGGTCTTGAGCAGGAACCAGACCAGGCCGAGCAGGCCCGGCACGAGGGTCGGGACCCAGCCGAAGCCGGCGGCCATCTGCCCCTCGAGGTTCTCGATGCCGAACGTCGGACCGAGCGGGCCGCCGAAGAACAGCGTGACCATGATCGCCGACATCGTGACGACGTTCATGAACTCGGCGAGCATGAACATGCCGAACCGCAGCCCCGAGTACTCGGTGAGGAAGCCGGCGACGAGCTCGCCCTCGGCCTCGGGCAGGTCGAACGGCGGACGACCCGCCTCGGCGACCATCCCGACGAGGAAGACCACGAACGCGGGGAAGAGCGGCAGGACGTACCAGTTCGGCATCCCGGCGATCAGGCCCTCGGCGTTCTGCCCGGCGATGATGTCGCTGACCTGCAGCGAGCCGGTGTAGATGAAGACGCTGGCGACGGCGAGGCCCTGCGCGATCTCGTAGCTGATCATCTGCGCGGACGACCGGACGCCACCCATCAGCGGGTAGGGCGAGTGCGACGCCCAGCCGGCGAGCACGACGCCGTAGACGTGCAACGACCCCATCGCGAGGAACCACAGCACACCGACGTTGAGGTCGGCGGCCTGGAGCGTGAAGGTCTGCTCGAACATCGTGACCTCCCCGCCGAGGGGGATGATCGCGACGGCGAGGAAGCCCACGACGACGGTCAGCAGCGGGGCGAACGTGAACAGCGCCTTGCTGACCATGCGGGGCGTGACGTCCTCCTTGAAGAACATCTTCAGCCCGTCGACGAGCGTCTGGCCGATGCCGAGCGGGCCGACACGGTTCGGGCCGACACGCGTCTGCATCAGCGAGACGACCCGCCGCTCGGCCCAGATCAGCAGGGCGGTGGTCAGCAGGAAGACGAGGAAGGCCAGGACCACGCGGAGGAGGTCGACCCAGATCGGGTAGTCGGTCATGCCTCGTCCTCCTCGGCACGTGCCAGGGTGACGGTGCCGCCCTTGCGGGCCAGGTGCAGCTCACGACCGGGGTCCGAGCCCTGGACGGACGTCGCGGGCACCAGCACGGCCCCGTCGACGAGGTCGGCCTCGACCTGCAGGGGCAGGGTCACGCTGGCCTTCTTCGCGCTGACGGTGACGAGGTCGCCGTCCTCGAGCCCGCGGGCCTCGGCCTCGGTGACCGACAGCACGACGCGCGGTGCGCGGGCGGTCGCCATGAGGTCGTCGGCGCCGGCGAGCTCGGGCGAGTCATCGAGCAGCAGCGGCAGGGTCACGAGGCGCAGCTCGTCGTCGTCGGTCGCCAGGGGCTCGGGCACCTCGACGGCCGGCCACGCGTGGGCCTCCCCGCGGACGCCGAGCTTGTCGATCTCGACGCGGATGCCGTCGAGGTCGTTGTAGCCGAGGTCGGCACCGAGGAGGCCGGCGAGCTGGACCGCCACCTCCCAGTCGTCCTGGACCAGGTCCGGGCCCTCGACCGCCTTGCGGAACGTGCCCGTGCGGCCCTCCCAGTCGGTGTGGGCCCCGGCGCGCTCCTGCGTCGCCGTGACGGGCAGGACGACGGTCGCGGCCTCGGCCAGCTCCGGGCTGACGGCGAGGTCCTGCACGATGACCGTGCCGACCTTCTTCAGGGCCTTGCGGACCAGCTCGGGCGAGGTGGCGTCGCGCAGCGGGTCGTGGCCGACGAGCCACAGGACGTCGACGTCCTTCTTGGACACCCGCGTCAGCAGCTCCTCGAGGTCGCCCTCGACCGGCTCGACGAGGTCGCCCCAGAGGGCGGCGACGTCGGCGCGGTCCTGCTCGTCGGCGGCGCTGCGACCACCGGGCAGCAGCCCGCTGGCGAGGCCGGCGTCGAGCGCGCCGCGCGTCCCGGCACCGCGGGGGACGAACGCGACCTTGGCGCCGAGGTGGTCGGCGATCCGCCCCGCGGCGGCCAGCGCGCCGGCACCGGCACGCTCTCCGACGAGGATGACGGCATCGGCACCGGCGTCCCCCACGGCGGCGGCCACGTCACCCAGCTGCGGCGCGTCGTAGTCGGACGCGAGGTCCTCGACACCGAGCTGTGCACCCAGCGCGGCGAGCGCCGCGGCCTCCGTGTCGGGGTCCGTGGCCAGCCGGCGCCACGTGTACTCGGCCAG
Source organism: uncultured Actinomycetota bacterium (assembly GCA_964389945.1). Taxonomy (GTDB): domain Bacteria; phylum Actinomycetota; class Nitriliruptoria; order Nitriliruptorales; family Nitriliruptoraceae; genus JBFGFG01. The sequence goes on along the minus strand of CAYMGL010000241.1, from coordinate 485 downwards.
CGAGCCCATGCGCGGACCGACGGAGACGAGCTTGGCGGTGTGCTTGCGCCACGCCTTGCGCAGGCGCAGGTGGAGGATCGGGACCTCCTCCTCGGCGTCCAGGCCGACCACCAGCGTCACCGGCGCCTGCTCGACGTCGGCGTAGGTGGCGGACTCGCGCCCGAGCAGCGCGGTCAACGACGCGAGGTCGCCGGCGCCGGCGAAGCGGCCGCGGCTGTCGACCCGGTCGGTGCGCAGCACGGTGCGGGCGAGCTTGGACAGCGCCCAGGCGTCCTCGTCGGCCACGCGTGGGCCGGTGACGATCGCGACCCGGTGCTCGCCGGCCTCGACGGCCGCCGACAGGGCGTCGCTGGCGGTGGTCAGGGCCTCGCCCCAGTCGGCCTCGACGAGGTCGTCGCCGCGCCGGACCTTCGGGGTGCGGAGCCGACCGGGCGCGGTCAGGCCGGTGAAGCCGAAGCGGCCCTTGTCGCAGTTCCACATCTCGT
>CAYMGL010000240.1:0-4283 GCA_964389945.1 uncultured Actinomycetota bacterium | reverse complement strand
CGCCGGACCGTGTGGTGTGCGCGGACTCCGGTGTCACGCTCGCGCTGGAGCTCGGCCTGGCGATCGACGTCGTCGTCGGTGACCTCGACTCGGTCCCGGCCGAGGACCTGCAGCGGGCCGAGGACGCCGGGGCGCGCATCGAGCGCCACCCGATGGTCAAGGACCGCACGGACCTCGAGCTCGCACTGCACCTCGCCGCCGCCGACACCGACCGCCTGGTCGTCGTCGGTGGCGCGCACGGGCGGCTCGACCACGCGCTGGCGAACATCCAGGCGCTGGCGAGCCCCGAGCTGTCCGGCCTCGAGGTCAGCGCCCGGCTCGGCCCCGACGACGTCCACGTCGTCCGCGGGTCGCGTGCGCTGGACCTGCCGATCGGTGCGACCGTGACGCTGCTGCCCTCCGGTGGTCCCGCTCGCGGGATCACCACGGTGGGGCTGCGCTACGCACTCGTCGACGACGAGCTCGCCGCCTGGTCCGCCCGTGGTGTCTCCAACGTCGTCGAGGACCGACCGGTCCGCGTCGACGTCCGTGACGGCTGCCTGCTGGTCGTCGTGCCATCTCCCACGAAGGACGCCTGACATGTCTGCCCTCCGCCCGCTCGCCGCGACGCTGGTCGCCGGCCTCGCCCTCGCCGCCTGCTCGTCCGGGGGTGACGAGGTGGCCGCCGACTACTCGCCAGAGGAGCCGGTCACCGTGACCCTGCTGAGCCACGACAGCTTCGTGTTCCCCGAGGACCTGATCGGCGACCTCGCCGACGAGGGCATCGAGCTCGAGCTGCTGCCCGGCGGCGACGCCGGCTCGGTCGTCAACCAGGCGATCCTCTCGGCCGGCAACCCGCAGGCCGACGTCCTGTTCGGCATCGACTCGACGCTGCTGACCCGCGGGCTGGAGGCGGACCTCTTCGAGGCCTACGAGTCCGAGCTGCTCGCGCAGGTGCCCGACCGGCTCGAGCTGGACGACGAGCACCGCGTCACGCCGATCGACTACTCCGACGTCTGCGTGAACTTCGACCGCGCGGCCTTCGGTGACGGCACGTCGGTCCCCGAGACGCTCGAGGACTTCACCGACGAGGCCTACCGCGGCGACTTCGTCGTCGAGAACCCGGCGACGTCGTCGCCGGGACTGGCCTTCCTGCTGCGCACGATCGACGAGTTCGGCGAGGACGGCTGGCAGGACTACTGGCAGGGCCTGGTGGACAACGACGTCGAGATCACGGCCGGCTGGGAGGACGCCTACTACGGCGTGTTCTCGGGCGGCGGTGACGGCGACCGTCCGCTCGTCGTCAGCTACGCGACGTCGCCGCCCGCGGCCGTGATGTTCGGTGAGGACCCGGACGCCGACGAGTCCCCGATCGGCACGGTGCTCGACACCTGCTACCGCCAGGTCGAGTTCGCCGGTGTCCTGGCCGGCACCGACGTGCCGGGCGCGGCACGTCGCGTGATCGACGTCCTGCTGGGCGAGGAGTTCCAGGCCGGTGTGCCGGAGAGCATGTTCGTCTACCCGGCACGGGAGGACGTCGACCTGCCCGAGGTGTTCGTGCAGTTCGCCGACACCCCCGACGAGGCGTCCGAGCTCGACCCGGCGCTGATCACGGAGAACCGTGAGCGCTGGATCGAGGAGTGGACCGAGCTCGTGCTCGGCTGACGATGGGCACCCGGACGCGGTGGTGGGCACTGGCGGCGCTGCCGCTGGGGTTCACCGCCGTGTTCTACCTCTACCCGTTGCTGACCATCCTCGGCATGGGGCTGGCCCCGGGCGGGGTCCCGGACCTCACCCCGTTCCTCGAGGTGCTCGGCTCGGCGCGCCTGCGCGGCGTGGCCTGGTTCACCCTCTGGCAGGCGGTCGTGTCGACCGTGCTCACGTTCGTCGTCGCGGCACCGATCACGGTCCTGCTGGCGCGCTACCGGTTCCGCGGCCGGGCCGTCGTCGAGGCGGCGGTCGCCGTGCCGTTCGTGCTGCCGACGACCGTCGTGGCGACGGCCTTCCTCGTGCTGCTGGGCCCGGCCGGCCCGTTCGGGCTGGACCTGGTGGGCACCGTCCCGGCGATCCTGGTGGCGCACGTGTTCTTCAACGTCGCCGTGGTCGTGCGCGTCGTCGGTGGCCTGCTGAGCCAGCTGGACCCGTCGCTGCCGCGAGCGGCGCAGGTCCTCGGCGCCACGCCGCGTCGCGCCTTCTGGACCGTCACGGCGCCGCTGGTCGTGCCGGCGGTGCTGTCGGCCGCGGCCATCGTGTTCCTCTTCACCTTCACGTCGCTCGGCGTCGTCCTGATCCTCGGTGGCACGCGCATCTCGACCCTCGAGGTCGAGGTCCTGCGCCTGACGCGTGACCTGCTGGACCTGCGCGGCGCGGCGGCACTGGCCGTCCTGCAGCTGCTCGGTGTCGTCGCGGCCCTGGTGGCCTCGGCGCGGCTCCAGGAGCGGCTGGCGGTCCGACAGGCGCTCGTCGTCGGGGAGCGGGCCCGGCTGCCGCTGCGTGGCGGCCGGGCGTGGGCACTGGTCGGCGTCTCCTCGGCCGTCGGGCTCGTGCTGTGGGGCCTGCCCATCGGGGCGCTGGTGCGCCGCGCCGTCACGGGGCCGTCGGGACCGACGCTCGAGTGGTTCCGACTGCTCACCGCGGACCCGAGGGGCTCGACGCTGCCGGTCTCGCCGGTCGAGGCCGTGGGCACGACGGTGCTGTACGGCGTCGTCGCGACCGTCGTGGCGCTCGTCGTGGGTGGCATGGCAGCGTGGGTGGTCGCGCGCCGTGGGGGACGGGCCGGCCTCGGGCTGGACGCCCTGCTGATGCTGCCGCTGGGGACGTCGGCGGCGACGCTCGGCTTCGGGTTCGTCGTCGCGCTGGACACCCCACCGCTGGACCTGCGCAACTCGCCCGTGCTGATCCCGCTCGCACACGCCCTGGTGGCGATGCCGTTCGTCGTCCGGACGCTCGTCCCCGTGCTGCGCTCGATCGACGAGGAGGTCCGCCGTGCCGCCGCGGTGCTCGGCGCGTCCCCGCTGCGGGTCGCGCGGACCATCGACCTCCCGATCGTGCTGCGCCCGCTGGGGGTCGCCGCGGCGTTCGCGTTCGCGGTGTCGGCCGGGGAGTTCGGGGCGACGGTGTTCATCGCGCGCGCCGACGTGACGACGGTGCCGGTCGCGATCTTCCGGCTGCTGTCGCGACCGGGGGCGGCGTCCGTCGGCACTGCCTCGGCACTGTCGCTGGTGCTGCTGGTGCTCGTGGGCGCGGTGGTCGTGCTGGGGGAGCGCCTGCGCGGCGAGGAAGCGAGCGGGATCTGATGCTGCAGGTCGAGGACGTCACGATCGAGCGCGGCGGTGTGCCCGTCGTCCGGCGCGTGTCGCTGACGGTGGCCGGCGGTGAGGTGGTCGCGCTCCTGGGGCCGTCCGGCGCGGGGAAGTCGTCGCTGCTGCTGGCGGTCGCGGGACTCGTCGAGGTCGGTGCCGGGAGCGTCGTCATCGCCGGTCGTGACGTGACGGCGGTGCCGCCGCACCGTCGTGGCGTGGGGCTGGTGTTCCAGGAGTACGCGCTGTTCCCCCACCTCGACGTCCTCGCGAACCTGACCTACGGCCTGCACGGCGACGGTCGGTCGCGCGACGAGCACGAGGCCGTGGCACGCGAGTGGCTCGGCCGGGTCGGGCTGCCGCCCGACGAGTTCGCGCACCGTGACGTCGCCACGCTCTCCGGCGGCCAGCGGCAACGGGTCGCGCTGGCCCGGTCGCTCGCGCCGGACCCGGCGGTGCTGCTGCTCGACGAGCCGCTCGGCTCGCTCGACCGACAGCTGCGCGAGGAGCTGCTCGAGGAGCTCGGGGACGTCGTCCGCCGGCCGGAGGGGCCGGCCGTGGTGGCCGTGACCCACGACCGCGACGAGGCCTTCACGCTCGGGGACCGTGTCGGTGTCCTGCGCGACGGTGAGCTCGTCGCGCTCGACACCCCGACCGGGCTGTGGTCCGCGCCCGGCTCGACGTGGGTCGCTGGGTTCCTCGGCCACGACAACGTCGTCGCGGCCGAGGACGCTGCGAGGCTGGGCCTGTCCGTCGGCAGTGCCGTCGCCTTCGGGGCGACCGCGGTGCGCGTGGGGGAGCCCGGCACCGGGATCGGTGGCCGCGTCGTGGGCGACACCTGGCGGGACGGGCACCGCCGACTGGCCGTCGAGGTCGGTGCGTTGCGCCTCGTCGCCGAGGTGCCGCTCGGCGCCGCGTTCCACGTCGGGGACGACGTGGGTGTGCGCATCGACATGGACGGCGCGATCCAGTTCTGACCCGTCGTCCCGGTCCTCCACAGCGTCG
>CAYMGL010000239.1:0-4290 GCA_964389945.1 uncultured Actinomycetota bacterium | reverse complement strand
AACCTGGTCGAGGACCCGCACACCTTCACCGCCAAGCTGACGGTCGACACCGGCGAGGGCTTCGGCCCCGCGGCTGGCGAGACACTGCAGTTCACGGTGGAGGGTGTCGGTGCCGCGACCGGTGGCGACGTCGACCTCGAGGACCTCACCTGCGAGACCGGTGAGGACGGGCTCTGCGCGATCGTGATCGACAGCGCCGAGGCGGGGACGACCACGGTCGGCGTCAGCTACAAGGCGATCGTCGGCGAGACCTCGCGCACCGACAGCGCCGAGGCGGTCAAGGAGTGGGTCGACATCGAGATCGTCAAGACGGCGGTGACCGGTGACGGCTTCGCCGACGGCGACCTGATCGACGACCCGGAGGGCTTCCCGTTCCTCTTCTTCACCTCGAGTGACGTCGGTCCCAAGACCGCGGTGTTCGAGTACGCGATCACGAACCCGAGCAACGTGACCCTGGTGGACGTCGCACTCGTCGACGACCGTCTCGGCACCATCGACCTCTCGCTCTTCCCCGACTGCCAGGTCCTCGATCCTCAGGAGACCTGCTTCGCGCGGAGCAGTGAGCAGTTCGACTACTTCGACGCGACCAGCTCGCTCGGAGCGCTGATCACCAACATCGGGACGGTGACGGCCGTCGGCAACGACGTGGAGGTCACCGACAACGACGATGCGACGATCACCCTCGCCGCCGTCCAGTCCAGCATCCTGATCGACCTCGTCAAGGAGGTCGTGGACGGTGCGGGTGACGTGACGGTCGTCGACGGCCTGCCGATCGTGAGCTGGTCCGAGGAGGAGTACGACGCGGGCGTCGCCAAGGACGTCACGTACCGCTTCACCGTGACCAACATCTCGAACGCGCCGATCATCGACGTCGAGCTGATCGACCCGATGATCAGCGACGAGCCGATCATCGCGAAGTCGGACGGCGTCACCCTGGCGCCCGACGAGTCGATCACGGTCGACGTGGACTACGTCCTGACCGTCGCCCAGGCGTTCCCCGACGGGGAGCTGCCGAGCAAGATCGACAACGTCGCGAGCGTCAGCGGCTCGAACGAGACACGTGACTCGTTCTCCGAGGACACCGACGACGCATCGGTCTACAGCGAGCTCGTGTTCGCGATCGTGCTGCCCAAGACGGGCCTCGACCGGGCCGGTCTCCTGCCGGTGGCGGTGCTCATGGTGAGCCTCGGCATCGCCATCCTGTGGCTGGAGCGGCGCCGCCTGCGGCGCGCCTGAGCCACCTCAGGACGGCTGACCCGCGGCACACACCCGCCGCGGGTCAGCCCCCTGCGAACGGGGGCAGCAGCACCACCTCGGTGCCGTCCTCGAGCGGCGCGGTGTCGTCCTGCTCCGTCGGGACCTCGTCCACCACCACCGTCGTGCGCGTCATGCGGCGCCTGAACTCGTCGCCGTGCTCGTCGGCCAGGCGTGCGAGCAGGCCGGCCACGGTGTCCGCCTCGACCTGCTGCCGAGCCCCGACCAGCTCGCGAAGCGCGCCGAACGCCCGCAGCGTCACGACAGCCACGGGGACGCCTCGCGCTCGGGGAACCTGCCCGTCCGGTGGACGTGCCGCAGCGCGTCGGTGAGCCGGCGACCGAAGGGGTCCGCGAAGCCGTCCTCGGCGTGCCCGAACAGCGGCTCCGACCACAGCACGGCGTCGGGCGCGGCAGCAGCCACGGCCTCCGCGTGGGTCGGTGGGAAGTAGTGGTCGTCGGCGCCGTGGACCACGAGCACCGGCGCCGCCGCGTCGCGCACGGCGTCGGCGGGGTCGGGTGGCGGTTCCCAGCCGTCCGGGTGAACGACCCGCACGCCGGTGGTGGCACGTAGGGCCCCCCGGCCCACGGTCGAGCGCCACAGCCGGCGCAGCTGCTGCATCGGGCGGGTGCTCGGCTCGAGCTCGATGAAGCCCGGACCGGACACCAGCACGACCGCGTCGACGGCGACGCCGCGGCGCATGGCGTGCGCCGCCGAGGTCGCGCCCATCGACACGCCCACGACGGCCACCCAGTCGTGGCCGCGCTCGCGGAGGTGGGTGACAGCCGCAGCCACGTCGTGGTGCTCGTCGGCACCCAGGCCACTCGCGCCGCCCGAGCGACCGTGACCGCGCAGGTCGGGGGCGAGGACGGTGAAGCGTGTCGCCAGCTCGTCGGCCAGCCACGCGTAGCGCGGCTTGCGGCTGTGGGCGCTGAAGCCGTGGAGCAGCACGACCGCCGGACCGTCCGCCTGCGGACCCGGCAGCTGCACCGCACGCAGGTGCACGCCGTCGCTCGTCCGGAGGTGGACACTGCGGCTGGCGGCGGTGTGGCGCCCCACCAGCCCGCGGGTCTCGGCCCACGCGTGCAGGACGGTCCGTCGGGGTCCGTCCTGCGTCGGGTGGGCGGGGTCGGGCAACGTCTGGCATCCTGCGGGGCGAGCCACGACCGTACGGCGCGCAGCACTCGGAGGACATCGTGCACCTGTTGGTGCTGAGCGCGCGGTCGTCCGACGACGCGGACCTCCTGCCGGCCCTGGAGTTCCTCGACCACGAGATCACCTGGTCCGAGCTGGGCATGGTCGAGCCGGCGGCCCTCTCGGCGTGCGACCTGGTGGTCGTCGACGCGACCCAGGACCTGCGGCGAGCAGCGTCGTCGTGCCGCGATGTCGCGCTCGGGGACTTCGTGCGCGGCCTCGTCGTCGTCGTGCCGCAGGGCGGTGTGGCGGCGCTCAAGCTCGGCTGGGGCTTCGACGACTGGCTGCTGCCCGAGGCCGGACCGGCCGAGATCGAGACCCGGCTGCGACTGGCCCACGAGCGCGCGGAGGCACGCACGGACGAGCCGACCGCCGCCGTGGGGGACCTGGTCGTCGACGAGGACAGCTACCAGGTGCGCCTGAAGGGCGAGCCGCTCGACCTCACCTACAAGGAGTTCGAGCTGCTGAAGGCGCTCGCCATGAGCCCCAACCGGGTCTTCACGCGGGAGCTGCTGCTCAGCGAGGTGTGGGGCTACGACTACTACGGCGGGTCGCGGACGGTCGACGTCCACATCCGACGGCTGCGCGCCAAGCTCGGTCCCGAGCACGAGTCGATGATCGTGACCGTCCGGGGCGTGGGCTACAAGCTCGTGCCGGAGGGTCGCCGAGCCGGCAGCGACTAACGGTCGGGGCGCTGCTGCCGGGCCGCGTGCTCGTGGCGGCCGACGCCCCGCATGTGCCGGATGAACGCGATGTCCTCCCACCGCGCCGTGAAGCCGGCGGTCGTGTAGAGGCGGATCGCGGCCTCGTTGGCGAGGTCGACCCACAGCAGGACCTCGTGGCAGCCGACGTCCCGCAGGTGCACGAGGCCGGCGTCGAGCAGCCGGCGTCCGAGGCCGCGCCCCTGTCCGGCGGGGGCGACCGCGAGGTTGTAGACCTCGCCCACGCCGTCGCCGCGGCGCTTGGTCCAGTGCACCCCGAGCAGCTCGCCGTCCGGTCCGGGTGCGACGAGCACGTCCTCGATGCGGAACCAGGGCTGCCCCGCGTGCCCCTCGAACCGCTCCCGGTCCCAGCCGCCCTCGGGGGTGCCCTCGTAGGCCGCGGCGAGGACGGCGACGACGTCGTCGACGTCGTCCTCGGTGGCGGGGCGGACATCGTCCCCGGTGGCGTCGGGCAGGTCGTCGTCGAGCACCCGGCCGAGCACGGCCAGGCGACGCTCCACCGCATACCCGGCCGCGACCGCCACGAGCACGTCGTCGGCGCGGGCCTGGCGGATCCACAGCTGGGTGCCGTGCGCGTCGTGCTGCCGGACGAGTGCGTCGACGCCCTCCAGCAGCGCACGCAGCACGTCGCCGCAGCGGGCGATGCCGTGGTCGAAGGCGACGTCGCCGACCCCGTGCTGGACGCCCTCCGGGACGAGCACGCCGGCGTAGCCGACGCAGCCACCGTCGCGGTCGGCGAGCACGGCGTGGTGGTGCTCGCCGCGGTCGCCGGCGATCGCCTGCTCCAGTCGTCGCCGCTCGGACTGGTCCACCAGCGGTGCGCCGGCCGCGGACTCGGCTGTCTCGAGCAGGCGCAGCGCGTCGGCCAGGTCGTCCCGATCGGTGAGGATCCGGGTCTCGACGTCCGCCACGGTGACCAGCGCGTGCTCGTGCTTCTCGGCCTGCACGCGAGTCCCGTCCGCTGGTCGAACGGCAGCCTACGGGCGCAGGCCGTCGTCTTGGCACGTCCGAAGGCCGTCGGTATCCTCCGCGTCCGCACCAAACCGAGGTTCCCTGCCGCCGGGTGTGTGGTCCTCGGGCCGCTAGCTCAACTGGCAGAGCATCGGGCTTTTAACCCGCT
>CAYMGL010000238.1:0-4361 GCA_964389945.1 uncultured Actinomycetota bacterium | reverse complement strand
GTCGTGGTCCCGCCCGACGGGAGCCGCTGACGTGCCACTGGTCGGCGCACTCGCTGCGCACGCCATCGTCGCACTCGTCGCCGGTCTGACCGGTCGTCGACTGGGCCGACGCGTCCTGCTGCTCGGGGCCCTGGCACCGGCATGGGCCGTCGCCGTCGCGGCGGCAGCGACGCCGGGCGTGCTGGGCGGTGAGCCGGTGACCTTCGAGGCTGCCTGGGTCCCGGGGATGGACCTGTCGGTCTCGCTGGTCCTGGACGGCTTCGGCCTGCTGTTCTGGTGGATCATCGCCGGCATCGGCGTCCTGGTGATGCTGTACGCGTGGCGCTACTTCGAGGACCGTGACGACCTGGGCCGCTTCACCGCCCTGCTCGTGACCTTCGCCGGGGCGATGCTGCTGCTCACCGCCGCCGACGACGTCTACGCCCTGTTCGTGGCGTGGGAGATCACGTCGATCACGTCCTACCTCCTGATCGGGTTCAAGGACCGCGACACCGCCGCCCGCGCCTCGGCACTGCAGGCCCTGCTGGTCACCGGCGGCGGTGGCCTGGCCCTGCTCGGCGGTCTGGTCCTGCTGGCACAGGCCGCTGGCACGTCGAGCATGAGCGGCATCCTCGCGGCGGCACCGACCGGCGGTGCCGTGGAGGCCGGGCTCGTCCTGCTGCTGCTCGGCGCGATGACCAAGTCGGCGCAGGCCCCGTTCCACTTCTGGTTGCCGGGTGCGATGGCGGCGCCGACGCCGGTGTCGGCCTACCTGCACTCCGCGACCATGGTGAAGGCCGGGATCTACATCCTGGCGCGGTTCGGGCCGGCGTTCGCGCCGTCGGTCGACTGGTGGACGACGACGCTGGTCGTGGTCGGTGGCACGACGATGCTGCTCGGCGGGTGGCGTGCGCTGCGGGAGACCGACCTCAAGGCGCTGCTCGCGTTCGGCACGGTCTCGCAGCTGGGCTTCATCGTGCTGCTCGTCGGCCACGGCGACCCCGAGATGGTGTTCGCCGGCGTCGCCGTGCTGCTGGCCCACTCGCTGTTCAAGGCGACCCTGTTCATGTCGGTCGGCGTGGTCGACCACGCGGCCCACACCCGTGACCTGCGGCGGTTGCAGGGCATCGGCCGGGTCATGCCGGTCACGGCCGTCGCCGCGACGCTTGCGGCGGCGTCGATGGCCGGCGTGATCCCGCTGTTCGGGTTCGTCAGCAAGGAGGCCGCGCTGTACGCCGGCTACCACCTCGACGTCGGCAAGGTCGGCGTGCTGGCGCTGGTCACGGCCGGCTCGGTGCTGACGGCCGCCTACGCCATCCGCTTCGTCCGCGGTGCGTTCCTGACCAAGCCGGAGGACGAGCTGCACCGCGACGTCGTGGACACGGCCGAGGTCCACGCGCCCGACCGCGGCTTCGAGCTGCCGGGCGCGCTGCTGACGCTGCTGACCGTCGTCTTCGCCTTCGTGCTGGCCCCGATCGACGAGGTCGTGGGCTTCGCCGCCGGGTCGCTCGTGGCGGGCGGTGACGGCTTCCACCTCGAGCTGTGGCACGGTTTCGGGGTCCCGCTCTACCTGTCGACCGGCATCCTCGTGCTCGGCTTCCTCGTGTGGCGCTACCAGTCGCTGGGCGAGCCGCTGTTCCGGGTCACCGAGCGCGTCCCCGAGGCACGCTCGGCGTACCGCGGCGGGCTGCGCGGCCTGTTCGAGCTGGCCGATCGCACGGTCGCGGTCGTCCAGCCGGGTTCGCTGCCGATCTACCTCAGCGTCATCCTGCTGACGCTCGTGGTCCTGCCGGGCTCGGTGCTGCTGCGGGGCGTCCCGGTCGAGATCGACCAGGTCGCGTCGTCGCCGCTCCAGGCGGTGGTCGCGGCCGGCATCGTCGCCGCGGCGATCGGCACCGCCATCGTGCGCAAGCGTCTGTCGACCGTGCTGCTGCTGGGTGGGGTCGGCTTCGGCGTCGCCGTGCTCTTCGTGCTGCACGGCGCCCCCGACCTCGCGCTGACGCAGCTGCTGATCGACACGCTGTCCATCGGCATCTTCGTCCTCGTGCTGCGGCGGCTGCCCGAGGACTTCACGCAGCCGGCCTTCCGTTTCGGCAACGGGGCGCGCATCCTGATCTCGGTCGCGGTCGGCGGTCTCGTGACCGTCCTCGCGCTGGCCGTGACGAGCGTGCGCACCTCGACCGGGGCCGCCAGCGAGTTCCTCGCACGGGCACTGCCCGAGGGCGGCGGCAAGAACGTCGTCAACGTCATCCTGACCGACTTCCGTGCCCTGGACACGCTCGGTGAGGTGACCGTCCTGGCGGTCGCCGCGGTCGGCGTCCTGTCGATGGTCCGCGCCAGCCGCCGCGACGACGACGAGGACGACACCACCGCGGAGCCGGTCGACGAGGCGCCCGAGGGTGGCGGCCCCGAGACCCAGCCGAGCGCGGGGGTGCCCTCATGAGGCCGCGTCCGTCGACCGTGCTGGACACCGTCCTCGACGGCGTCCTGCGCACGGCGCTGCTGTTCTCGCTGTTCCTGCTCTTCGCGGGTCACAACGCCCCCGGCGGCGGCTTCGTCGGCGGCCTGACCGCGGCCGCCGCCCTGGTCCTGCGCTTCGCCGCCGAGGGCAGTGACGGCGTCGACCGGCTCGTGCCGTACTCGGAGAACGTGTTCCTCGGCGGCGGGGTGGTCATCGCCACGCTGGTCGGCCTGGGCGGGTTCGGCTGGGCCGACGCCTTCCTCGGCTCGGCGAAGATCGAGGAGTCCGTGGGCGTGCTCGGCACGCTCAAGGCCACCACGGCGCTGCCGTTCGACATCGGCGTCTACCTCGTCGTCGTCGGGCTGGTGCTGGCGATCCTGCGGGCCCTCGGTGGCGAGGCCGACGAGCGCGAGGACGACGAGCAGGCCGCGCCGCCCTCCGCGACCGAGGCACCCGGGGCGCCGGACGCCGAGGGAGGTGGCGCATGAACCTCGTCATCGCCCTGACCATCGGCGTGCTCTACACGGCGGGCGTCTGGCTGCTGCTCCAGCGCAGCCTCTCGCGCATCGTGATCGGCCTGGCCGTGCTCGGCCACGGCGCCAACCTCCTGTTGCTCGCCGCCGGCGGCCCCGGGGGCGAACCGCCCGTCGCCGGTGCCGACCCGGCGATGACCGCCGACCCACTGCCCCAGGCCCTCGCGCTGACCGCGATCGTGATCACCTTCGGCGTGAGCGCCTTCCTGCTGTCGATGGCCTACCGCAACTGGATCTACCGCGCCGATGACGAGGTCGAGGACGACGTCGAGGACCGCCGCATCATGGAGGCCCGCCGCGCGATCGAGCGCGACCAGGCCCGCTCGCAGGAGGTCTCGGAGGACGACGACCTCGAGCAGGGGGTGGGGCCGTGAGCGGTGACCTGCTGCCCCTGCTCGTCGCGGTGCCGCTGCTCGGCGGTGGCGTCTCGCTGGTGCTGTCGCCGTACCGCACCGCCCAGCGCGTCCTCGGCGTGCTGGTGCTGACCGCCCAGCTCGGCCTCGCCATCGCGGCGCTGGCGAGCGTCTTCGACGGCTCGACGATCACCGCACGGCTCGGCGGCTGGACACCCGACGTCGGCATCGTCCTCGTGGCGGACCCGCTCGCCGGCCTGCTGCTCGTGGTGGCGGCGCTGATGCTGCTGGCCGTCTTCGTCTACGCCCTCGGCAGCGAGCTCACCAGCGACGCCGCACCGTTCTTCCACCCGGTCTACCTCACGCTGGCGGCGGGGGTGTCGCTGTCCTTCCTCGCCGGCGACCTGTTCAACCTCTTCGTCGCCTTCGAGGTGATGCTGGTCTCCAGCTACGTCCTGATCACCCTCGGTGGGGCACGCCGGCAGGTCCGGCACGGCATGAGCTACGTCGTGATCAGCCTGCTCGCGTCGGCGTTGTTCATCACCGCGGTCGCGCTGCTCTACGGCGCGACCGGCACCGTGAACATGGCGCTGCTCGCAGGTGAGCTCGACGGGCTCGACCCGACGGTCCGCCAGGCGCTGGGCCTGATGCTCCTGGTCGTCTTCGGGATCAAGGCAGCCATCTTCCCGCTCTTCCAGTGGCTGCCGGACTCCTACCCCACGGCACCGTCGCCGGTCACGGCGGTGTTCGCCGGCCTGCTCACCAAGGTGGGCGTCTACGCGATCATGCGGACCCAGACGCTGCTGTTCCCCACCGGCGGGACGGCGTCGACCGTGCTGCTGGTGCTGGCCGGCCTGACGATGGTCGTCGGCGTGCTGGGCGCGATCGCACAGGACGACGTCAAGCGCATCCTGTCCTTCCACATCGTGAGCCAGATCGGCTACATGCTGCTCGGGGTCGGGCTGTTCTCGCTGGCGGGGATCGCCGGGGCCGTGCTCTACATCGTCCACCACATCATCGTGAAGACGACGCTGT
>CAYMGL010000237.1:0-4395 GCA_964389945.1 uncultured Actinomycetota bacterium | reverse complement strand
CTGGACGTCGTGGTCCTGGGGCTCACGCTGACCGGCGTCGCCGTCATGGCACGTCGACGCGAGTGGCCACTGGTCGCCCATGCGCTCGTCAGCATGCTGCTGTGGTTGAGCCAGCCGTTCGCCGGGCGACCGCTGATGAGCACGCCACGGTTCGCCTTGGCGGTCCCGGCCGTCGTGCTCGGCCTGGCCCTGCTCGCGGACGGCGACGGGCTGCGACGTGCCGTCGTCCCGGTGTGCAGCGTGCTGTTCGCCGTGCACCTGGTGCTGTTCACCCGGTGGTGGTTCGTCTTCTGAGGTTCAGCCGGCGCCGGCGGCGCGCCCGTCACGCAGGTGCCAGTACGACTCGAGCAGGTGGTGCCAGCGACAGTCGATGCAGACCTCGACGAGGTAGACCTTGACGTCGCCGAGCTTGTCGATCGTCGTCTCCCAGCGGTCGGCGGGGATCGCGCGCCCACCCTCACCGCGACCCTTGGCCGCCCGGCCCGTGAACACGTAGCGCACGTGCCGCAGCCGGTCGCCACCGCAGACGGGGCAGGGCTCACCGGCGTCGGCCCCGATGTGGGTGCCGGCCCGCACGAGCTCACGGTGCGCGTCGCACGCCACGGCACGCGTCACCTCACCCGACGACAGCGCACGCAGGGCGGCACGCCGTTGCATCCGGTGGTTCACCTCGCCGCGTCGCACGTCACCTCCTCGCGTGCTGCACGGGGGCAGCGTACGGAGCACCTGCTGCCCGGTCGCCCCCGGGGCGGGAGGGATCCGGGGCCCGTCAACCTCGAGCTGTTCGCCGACCTCGACCTCCTCACGCTGGACGGCACCCAGCGAGGTCCCCTCGGGCATGACCTTCAACGGCGCGGTCACCGAGGACCACCCCGCGCTCAACTGAGCAGACCGGCCTCCACGACCAGGCAGGCCGCACCGCCCGGTGCGGCCTGCTCGCATCCGGCAGACTCCGCCTCCCGCCGAGCCGGAGGAGCAGATGACCGACCCCACGGTCGCGCGCCGCGACGACCTGGTCGAGGTGCTGCACGGCACCGAGGTCGCCGACCCGTACCGGTGGATGGAGGACCTGGGCTCCGACGAGCTGGCACGCTGGGTGGCGGCCGTGGGCGACGAGGCGCGAGCAGCCCTCGACGACCTGCCCGGACGTGACGTGCTCGCCGCGAGCGTCGCGGCCGCGATGGACGTGCCGCGCTCGGGTGCACCGTGGTCGCGTGGCGGCCGTTGGTTCCAGCTGCGCAACACCGGGCTCCAGGACCACGACGTGCTCTGGACGGCGAGCGACACCGCCGATGACGGCACCGCCCCGACCGACGGCTGGCACGTGCTGCTGGACCCCGACGACTGGGGCGGTGCGGCGTCGCTCGGGCCGGTCGCGGTCGCCCCGGGCGGCGACCTGCTCGCGTACGCGGTCAGCGAGGCCGGCTCGGACTGGCAGACCTGGCGGGTGCGCGACGTCACGACCGGCGCCGACCTGCCCGACGAGGTCGCGTGGTCGAAGTTCGGCGGTGCCGGTTGGCTGCCCGACGGCAGCGGGTTCCTCACGACGACCTACCCGGCCCCCGACGAGGGCCGCACCCACGAGGCCGCCACGCTCGGGCAACAGGTGGTCCGCCACGACCTCGGCGGAGAGACCCGGGTCGTGCACCAGCTGCGCGACGAGCCCGAGGCGGTGCTCGACGTCGAGATCAGCCACGACGGACGCTGGTTGGTGCTGACCGTCACCCGGGGGACGGACCCCACCAGCCGCGTGCAGGTCGCGCCGCTCGACGGCAGGACGATCGGCGACGTGCGCTGGCTCGTCGAGGAGGCGACAGCACTGTGGCGGCCCGTCGGCGTCGTCGGGGACGAGCTCGTCGCGGTCACCGACGAGGACGCACCACGTCGTCGCGTGGTCGCCCTGCCGCTCGACGGCGGGGACGCGCGCGAGGTGCTGCCCGAGTCCGACGACCTGCTCGAGGTCGCCCGCATCGCGGGCGCGCAGGACCCCGACGACCCCGGCTGGCTGGTCACCAGTCACCTCCGTGACGCCGCCAGTGTCGTGCGGGTCCACGACCTGGACGGGACGACCCTGCACGAGGTCCCACTGGACGGCCTGGTGACCGTCGGCGACCAGCACATCGGCGGCGAGCTGCGGACCAGCCGCAGCAGCTCGGTCGTCCACGTCGTCGCGACCTCGTTCGCCCGGCCGTCGGACCTCCGTCGTCACGACGCCGCCACCGGGACGACCACCTCGCTCGATCCCGTGTGTGCGCCGACCGACGTGGCTGTGGACGCTGCTGCGATGCACGTCGAACGCGTCTTCGTGACGTCCGACGACGTGCGGGTCCCGGTCTTCGTGCTGCACCGTCCCGACGTCGCCCCGAACGGCGCGACCCCCGCGATCCTCTGGGGGTACGGCGGCTTCGACATCGCCATCACCCCGCACTTCCGGCCGGCGTGGCAGGCGTGGGTCGAGCACGGCGGCGTGGTCGCCGTCGCGTGCCTGCGGGGCGGCAGCGAGTACGGCCGCGCCTGGGCCGACGACGGGCGGCGCCGCAACAAGCAGCACGTCTTCGACGACGCACTGGCCGTGGCCGCGTGGCTGTGCGGCGAGGGCACCGCCCACGACGGGCGGGGCCGCGAGGCGGTCGAGCTGGACCAGCCCGCCTGGACCTCGTCGGACCAGCTCGGCGTGGAGGGACGGTCCAACGGAGGGCTGCTCGCCGCGGCGTGCCTGGTGCAGGCACCGGACCGGTTCGCCTCGGCCGTGCCGGAGGTCGGCGTCCTCGATGCGCTGCGGTTCCACCGCTTCACGATCGGGTGGGCCTGGACCAGCGACTACGGCGACCCCGAGGACCCCGACGACTTCCACGCCGCGCTCGCGTGGTCACCCCTGCACAACCTCGTGACGGGGCGGCCCTACCCACCGACGCTGGTGACCACCGCCGACACGGACGACCGGGTCGTGCCGAGCCACTCCTTCAAGTTCGCCGCTGCGCTGCGCCACGCACAGGGCAGCGACGCACCCGTGCTGCTGCGCGTCGACCGGGCCGCGGGCCACGGTGCCGGCAAGCCGACCTCGCAGCTGATCGAGGAGCGGGTCGACGTGCTCGCGTGGCACGCCCACCACCTCGGACTGTGGCCCGACAACACGTAGGCTGGACCCCGTCCCGAGGAGGTCGCCCGTGCACGTCGAGCTGCAGCGCCACACCAGTGCGGACCCGAGCGACGTGTGGGCGGTCGTGACCGACCTCGAGGGCTCGGTCGAGACCCTGTCGGGCGTCACCGAGGTCCAGCGACTCGACAGCGGCGCTGGCTTCGGCGTCGGCACGCGCTGGCGCGAGACCCGGGTCCTGTTCGGCAAGGAGGCCTCCGAGGAGATGGAGGTCACCGCGGTCGACGAGGGCCACAGCTACACCGTCGAGGCCGACAACCACGGCACGCACTACGTGTCGCGGCTGATCGTCGAACCCGCCGCCGGCGGGAGCACGGTCCGCATGACGTTCGGCGCGGAGCAGGCCGGTCGGTTCAACCGCATCCTGGCGAGGACCGTCGGCAAGGCGTTCGAGGGCGCGACGCGCAAGGCCCTCGAGCAGGACCTCGACGACATCGCCGCAGCAGCAGAGGCGAGGTCCGCCTGATGGGGCTCCTCCGAACCGTCGCCAACGTCGTCTGGCTGGTCGTGGCCGGGTGGGAGCTGCTGCTGGCGTGGTGGTTCGCCGCCCTGCTGGTCTGCCTCACCATCGTCGGGATCCCGTTCGGCGTCCAGCTGTTCAAGATCGGGCTGTACGCCGCGTGGCCGTTCGGTCGTCGCGCCGAGGTCGTCAACCCCAGCCCGCTCGGGGCGATCGGCAACGTCCTGTGGGTCGTGCTCATCGGCTGGTGGCTGGCCCTGGCCCACGTGGTGGCCGCCGTCGCGGTCGCACTCACGATCGTGGGGCTGCCCGCGGCGTGGGTGAACATCAAGCTGGTGCCGATCGCGTTCACGCCGTTCGGTCGCGAGGTCGTCACGACGTGAGACGCCCCCGCCACGGGGGCGAGGGCGTCACAGCTCGTGCGCGCGACCGCCGTCAGGCAGTCCGGCGCACCCGTCGGATCACTTCGACGGATCGTTCGTCATCCACTCGGGCTTGCCGCCCTTGGTCTTCCAGAACGTGACGCTGATCTCGTCGATGGCGTCGATGAGGTCCTGGCCCACCTGGGGGTCCATGGACTTCTTGGCGTCACCCGCCAGCTTCGTCGCCTTCCAGAACTGCTCGTGCAGCTCGGGGTACTCCTCGAGGTGCGGCGGCTTGAAGTAGTCGGTCCAGAGCACCCAGAGGTGGTGCTTGACCAACTCGGCGCGCTCCTCCTTGATGGCGATGCAGCGGGCGCGGAAGACCTCGTCGTCGGAGTCGTGGTACTTCGTCGCGC
>CAYMGL010000236.1:0-4406 GCA_964389945.1 uncultured Actinomycetota bacterium | reverse complement strand
ACCAGGAGGCGCTGCCCCTGCTGCTGACGCTGTCGTCGGGCGTCACCGGCTACACGACGATCCACGCGGGTTCCGCACGACAGGCCCTCACCCGTCTGCGGTTCATCTGCCAGCTGGCGGACACCCGCTCCGAGCTGCCCGTCGCCGCGCTCAACTCCTTGGTCAGCGAGGCGATCGACGTCGTGGTCCACCAGCAGCGGGTGGACGGCCGCCCGGTCGTCACCGAGGTCGCGTGCGTCGAGGACCTGGCCGGCGGCGCCGGCGCGACCCAGTTCACCGTGACGCCGGTCTTCGACCGCCCCGCCCCGGACGCACCGTTGACCTGGACCGGTGCCGTGCCGTCCCGACTCAGCCGTGCCTTCGAGCGGCTCGGGATGGACGTGGTCGAGGTCCTCGACCCGTCCCGTGGTGCCGGCGCCATGCCGCCGCTCGCGGAGCCCCACCGATGACCCCGGCCCTGCTCGCCTTCCTCCTCGCCGTGCTCGCGGGCTACGGCGTCTTCCTCGTCTTCACGTCCGTCGTGCTCGGCTGGACCGGGCTGGGCATCTCGCCGACGCCGTTCCGACGGCGGTCCCGGTCGCGACAGCTCGGAGAGCTCCTGGCCCAGGCAGGCCTCGAGCGCATCGGCGTCGGCGAGTTCCTCGCCGTCGCGCTGGTGCTGTTCGGCGTCGGGTCGGGCCTTGCGTGGCTGGTCTTCGGAGGTGTCGTCGCGCCGGTCGCTGCGGGCGTCGCCGCTGCCTCCGCGCCCGTCGGTGCAGCCCTGGCGCGCCGGTCCGCGCGGCAGCAGGAGGCACGAGAGGCGTGGCCGCGGATGCTCGAGGAGCTGCGACTGCAGGTGGTCAACCTCGGCCGGTCCGTCCCGCAGGCACTGTTCGTCGTCGGCGCTCGCGGTCCCGAGGAGCTGCGGCCGGCCTTCGACGCGGCCCGCCGCGAGTGGGTCATGTCGACCGACTTCGAGCGCACGCTGGACGTCCTGCGAGCTCGACTCGCCGACGCCACCGCGGACGCGGTCTGCGAGACGCTGCTGATCGCGCACGAGGTGGGCGGCACGGACGTCGACCGGCGGCTCCGGGCGCTCGTCGAGGACCGCATCGCCGACCTCGACGGTCGCAAGGATGCGTTGGCCGAGCAGGCCGCGGCCCGGTTCGCGCGCTCGTTCGTCCTGGTCGTCCCACTCGGCATGGCACTGGTGGGGTTGACGATCGGCTCCGGGCGTGCCGCCTACCAGACGCCACTCGGGCAGGTCGCGGTGCTGGTCGCGTTCGGCCTGATCGCGGTGTGCTGGGTCTGGGCCAGCCGGATGCTCCGGCTGCCGACGCAGGAGCGCGTCTTCGTCGGGGAGGAGCGCCCATGACCCGGCTCCTGGTCGCCTCCGGGCTGGTCGCATGGATCGGGCTCACCCTGCTGCTCGCCGAGGTCCGGTGGTTCTCGCGGACACCGCTCGACGAGCGGCTGGCGCCGTACGTGCCCGGTGCATGGGGGACCCGCCGCGCTGGTCTGCTCTCGGTCGAGTCGTTCCGTGAGGCGGTCGCGCCGCTCGCTGGGGCCATCGGCGAGCGCGTGTCGTTCCTCCTCGGGATCACCGAGCCGCTCGACCGGCGGCTGCGTCGCGTCCACGCCTCGCTCGACGCCACGGGGTTCCGCGTGCGCCAGCTCGGCTGGGCACTCGGTGCCCTGGGCGTCGCCGTGCTCTTCGTCGTGGCTGCCCGGCCTGCGGCGCCCATCGTGCTGCTGGTGCTCCTGGGCGCCCCTGCGCTGGCGTTCCTCGTCCTCGAGCAGCAGGTGCTGCAGGCCGGCCACCGCTGGCAGCGCCAGCTCTACCTCGAGCTGCCCGTCGTGGCCGAGCAGCTGGGCATGTTGCTCGGCGCCGGGTGGTCCCTGTTCGGTGCGATGGACCGCGTCGCCCGCCGCGGTGACGGTGCCGTGGCCAGCGACCTCGAACGGGTCGTGGCCCGCGTCCGCCAGGGCCGCACCGAGGCAGACGCGCTGCGGGAGTGGGCGGACCTGGCCGACGTCCCGGCCGTGGAGCGGCTCGTCGCCGTCCTCGCGCTGGACCGGGAGACGTCCGACCTCGCCTCGCTGATCGCCGAGGAGTCCCGGAGCATCCGACGCGACGTGCAGCGCGAGCTCGTCGAGACGATGGGCCGCCGCTCCCAGAAGGTCTGGATCCCGGTGACCGTCGCGACGCTGCTGCCGGGCGTCCTGTTCATCGCCGTCCCGTTCATCGAGGCCGTCCGCCTCTTCGCGCTGTGACGACCGCCCGTCGCGTCGTGCCCCGACCACATCCGACACCAACCTCCACAAGGAGCCATCCGATGCAGTACCTGGACACCGCCACCCTCGCCGTCGCGCTTCGCTCGCTGCGGCTCCGACTGCGGGACGAGGCCGGCGAGGGCGTCATCTCGACGGCCATCGCCGTCCTGATCCTCGCGTTCGTCGGCGCCGGCATGTGGGTCGGCTTCAACGCGATGATGGGTTCGACCTGCGACGCCGCGGCGGGCCAGCTCGACCAGTCCATCGGCACCGGCGGCAGCACCATCGCCTGCCAGTGACCCACAGCGCAGCGGGTGTGGGCACCGGCGGCCGGACGCGCCTCCACGACGAGGAGGGGGCGTCGCCCGTCACGTCGGTCGTGGGGGTGGGCGTGTTCCTCACCCTCCTCCTCGTCGTCGTCCAGGTCGTGCTCTACCTGTTCACCGCCAGTGTCGTGCAGGCTGCCGCTGTCGACGGGGCGAGTCGCGGCGCCGGTACTGCTCATGCGGACCCGGTGCTCGCTGCACGCGACCACGCTGCCGCAGTCCTCGGTCGGCTCGCCGACGATGCAGCCATCACGGCAGTCGTCGCCGATGACCAGAGCGGGCAGGTGCTGACGGTGGACATCGAGGTCCGGCTGCCGTCCGTGCTCGGAGCAGTTGGACTCGCGACCGTGGAACGGGGTGCCGAGGCGAGGGTCGAGCGGTGAGGTGGCGCGACGAGGAGGGATTCGTGGCCGGGGGTGAGGCGCTCGCCCTGGGCGTCGTCGTGTTCGTGGTCGGCGCCCTGCTGGTGCTCAACGCATGGCGGCTCGTCGACGGCAAGCTCGCCGTCGAGACGGCCGCGCGCGAGGCGGCGCGTGGTGTCGTCGAGGCACCGGTCGAGGTGCTCCTGGACCCGGCGGCCGCCCACGGCGTCGCAGAGGCACGTGCTCGTGCGACGATGCTGTCCCACCGTGGCTCGGACGACGATCCGGACGCCACCTGGCGGTTCGTCACCGCGGGTCTGACCGGGGCGACGGCGCGGTGCGCGCCGGTCACGGCGAGCGTGACCGTCCAGGTCGACACCGTCCGCGTCCCGTTGGTGCCGGTGGGGCTCGGAACGGTGACGCTGGTCGGCACGCACACCGAGCGCATCGAGCCGTACCGCAGTGGTGTGCCCCTGGGCGGTGCCGCATGCTGACGCGGCTGCGGGCCATGGGCCGAGGCTGGTCGGGGTCGGGGACCGACGTCGACGACGAGGACGGGAGCACGCTCGTGCTCTACCCGTTCGCGGTCCTCGTCGTGGTTCTCCTCGGCGGGCTGGCGCTGGACGTCGCGCTCTTCTTCCAGGCCCATCGTGATGCGGTGGACACAGCCGCCGGGCTCGCGAGCGACATCGCGGGCGTGGTCGACGAGGCCGCCTTCGCGAGCTCCAGCAACGGTTCGGTCGTCATCGACGCCGACCGGGCTCGGACGCTGCTGGAGCTCACCAACCGCGATCTCGCCGACCACCCACACGGCTTGCGCTGCAGTGCGGCAGTGCGTGCCGCCGAGCCCGCGACCGTGGACGTGCTGTGCACGGGCACGGCGGACGCGATCCTGCTCCCCGCCGGCGGGCTGCTCGGCCGCTTCGACCTCCGTGGTGCAGCGACCGCCTCCGCCGTCGAGCGGTAGTCCTGGACCAGGGCGTCCGCATGCGCGCAGGGTCGGTCGTGACCACGCTGCGTCGGATGGCCGAGCCTGACGTGGCGGGGGTCGCAGGCAGGCCGGTAGGGTTGATCGGGACGTCACGGGGCCGCGGTCCCGGGCGGGACAAACCTACGCGACGTGCGCCGGTGAACCGGGTCAGGGCCGGAAGGCAGCAGCCCTAAGCCGTCTCGCACGGGTGCGAGTCAGGTCCCGCTCGGGGCCGGGGCCCCGTCGGCGTTGCTCCTCCCTCTCCGACACGGCTGCGCCGAGGTCACCTAGCGTCGACGGGATCGACGCATGAGGGGAGCAACCATGGGTGGGACGGTCGAGACCTGGTCGGCGGACGAACTGCCGGAGGCACAGGGGACGCCCGGCATCCAACGCTGGGTCGTCTCGGAGAGCGAGCGGCACTGGTTCGGCAGCGCGACCGCCGAGGCGGACACGATGTCGGCGTGGCACCACCACGGCGAGCACGAGACGCTC
>CAYMGL010000235.1:0-4420 GCA_964389945.1 uncultured Actinomycetota bacterium | reverse complement strand
AGTCGTTCAACCTCTTCCCGCACATGACCGTGCTCGACAACATCACGCTCGGCCCGCGCCAGGTCCGCAAGAAGCCGAAGGCCGAGGCCGAGAAGCACGCGATGGAGCTGCTCACCAAGGTCAAGATCCCCGAGCAGGCCGACAAGTACCCGGGGCAGCTCTCCGGCGGTCAGCAGCAGCGCGTGGCGATCGCCCGCGCGCTGGCCATGGAGCCCAAGGTCATGCTCTTCGACGAGCCGACCTCGGCCCTGGACCCGGAGATGGTCAAGGAGGTGCTCGACACGATGGTCGAGCTCGCCGAGTCCGGCATGACGATGATCGTGGTCACACACGAGATGGGCTTCGCCCGTGCCGTCGCCGACCGCGTGGTGTTCATGGCCGACGGCGAGATCGTCGAGGTGGGCACGCCCGAGCACTTCTTCGAGAGCCCGCAGGAGGACCGCACCAAGCTGTTCCTCAGCCAGATCCTCTGACGTCACCCGACGACCGACGACGGCCCGACGCGATGTGCGTCGGGCCGCCGTCGTGACGCGGGGGCACGCGTCAGGCAGCAGGGACGACGTCGCGTCCCTCCTGCACGGGGGTGACGACCGGCAGCAGGTGGTGGTGGCGCTGCGGGAGGGTGAAGCGCAGGGCCCCGCCGGGGGCGTCCTCGACGAGGGTGAGGTCGCCGCCGAGCTGCCGGGCCAGGTCGCGGGCGACGGTGAGGCCGATCCCGAGGCCGCCGGTCTCGCGCGTCAGGACGTCGCCGCCACGGGTGAACGGCTCGAAGGCGGCCTCGCCGAGGTGGCCGAGCCCCGGCCCCTCGTCGTGGACCTCCACGACGACCTCGTCGTCGCGCACGAAGGTGCGCACGGTCACCTCCGCCCCGACCGGGCCGAACTTGCAGGCGTTGCGCAGCAGCTCCTCCACGACGTCGACGACCGCACCGGCGTCGGTCCGGAGGACGACGTCGCCGTCGACGGCCTCGACGCGGATGCAGCCCGGCTGGCCGCTCCTGCGGCCGGCGACCGCCAGCAGCTCACCGAGCCGGCGCTCGTCACCCCCCGCCAGGACGCCCCGGCCACGCACCGCGGTGAGCGCGTGCAGCCGTTCGACCAGCACCCCGAGGTGGCGGCTGCGGTCGGCGATCCGTGTCAGGAGCAGCTCGTGCTCGTCCGGGTCGAGGCGATCGCGGTGCGCGAGCAGCACCTCGGCGAAACCGAGCACGGACGTCAGCGGCGTGCGCAGCTCGTGGCTGAGGGTCGAGACCACGTCGTCGCGCACCCGGTCCGAGGCGGCCCGCGCGGCCGCGGCCCGTGCCTCCGCGCGACGGGCGTCGTCGCGGGTCAGCACCAGGCCGAGGCGCTCGGCGAACGCGGCCACCTGCTCCCGGTCCGAGCGCGACAGCAGCAGACCAACGGGTGGCACGGCCACCAGCAGCTCGCCACGGCCCGTGGAGGCGGTCAGCACGTGGTCCGGTGCGCGCTCGGGACCGCCGACCAGGTCGGCGGTGTCGCCGGCGGTCGCCACGACGTGGTCGCCGTCGGTCAGCGCGACACCCTCGGCAGCGAACAGCTCCTGGACCTGCGCCGCCATCCTCGGCAGCGCGTCGCTGTCGACGGCCTCGAGCGCCACGAGCTCGGTCTCGACCGCGCGCAGTGCGGCACGCGTGCGGCGGGGCACGATCCGCACGGCCGGGGGGAGCGCGACGGCGACGCTGACGATCAGCGTGCCGGTGACCATCGGCAGGACCCAGACCACGAGGAACGAGCCACCGAACACGCTCAGCGCGGCGGACGCCAGCAGCACCTGCGCGGTCGCGAGCAGGCGCAGCCGCGCCGCCAGGAGCGACCCGGCGTGCCGACGCGCGGCGCCCGCGAGGACCCAGCCGAGCCGCAGCGTCCCGACGACCCAGCCCACGACGGCGACGAGCAGGGCGGGCGCGGGTGGGGCGGCGAGGAAGCCGGCGGTCACGACCAGGATGGCCACGACGGGCGGGACGACGCCGGCCCTGCCACCGCGGGCGTCGTTCCCGGCGGCCACGAGGGCCACCAGCATCGCCGCGACGACGAGGGCCGGGACCACCGGCACGTCGGCGAGCGGCCCCGCCTGGGTCACGACGAGCGGCTGGACCAGCGCCTCGACGAGGAACCAGGCCAGCCCCAGGAGCAGCAGCCGGAGCCACCGCACGATCGGTTCACCCTGGAGCAGGATCGCGCCCACTGCCACGAGCAGCGGGACCTGGATGGCCACAGCGGCGAGGGGGGACAGGAGCATGCGGGTCGCAGTGGTCGTCGGAGGGGAGTCACCCCAAGTGTTGACATGTGACCATGCGTGCACAGCAGGACATCTGTCCCCTCTCAGGCCAGCAGCAGGCGCAGACTGAGGGCGACACTGACGACCACGAGCGCCGGCCGCACGATTCGGGCGCCTCGGGCAAGCACGACACCTGCACCGAAGCGGGCACCGAGCGCCTGCCCCACCGCCATGCCGGCGCCCAGCAGCCACGCCGGCGCACCCGCGAGCGCGAACACCACGAGTGCCGTGAGGTTGCTGGTGAGGTTGAGCACCTTGGCCGTCGCCGTGGCCCGGGTCAGGTCGTGACCCCGCAGGCTCACGAGGCTGAGGGCGAAGAACGACCCGGTCCCGGGACCGAGGAAGCCGTCGTACGCGCCGATGGCCGGCGCCGCGGTCAGCGTGTACGTGCGCGGTCGGATCCGGGCCGCCGTCGCCACCTCGCCGAGCTGCGGGCGCAGCGCGACCCAGCCGGCGATCACCAGCAGCAGCCACGGCAGCAGCGCCTCGAGCCGCGCCGCGTCGATCCGTGTCAGCAGCAACGTGCCGAGTGCCGAGCCGACGAGCACGGTGCCGATCGGCGGGAGCAGGTCACGGGGACGCACCGCCCCACCCCGCGTGTAGGTCACTGCAGCCGTCAGTGCCCCGAACGTGGACTGGGCCTTGTTGGTCGCCAGCGCGGTGGTGGGCGGGAGTCCCGCGGCCAGCAGGGCGGGCACGGTCAGCAGCCCGCCCCCGCCGGCGATGCTGTCGACGAAGCCCGCCGCGGCCGCCACGAGGACCAGGCCCAGCGCGACCAGCGGCTCCACGGTCACGAGGCCGACCCCTCGACGCGGCTCGCGCTGCGCCTGCCGGTGGGGTCGAGCCAGGCATCGCCGCGCACGCGCAGCACGAGTGACCCGGCGCGCACGACCATCATCGCGACAACGCACCACCACAGCGCCGGCAGTCCGCCGCCGAGCGTCGGCACGACCTGCGCGGCCGCGCCGGCCCCGACCGCGGCGACCACGGTCCACGTGCGCAGGTAGGCCCAGTCCTCGGCCCCCATGAGCACGCCGTCGAGCACGAACGCGATGCCACCGGGGAGCTGGACGAGGGCCCCGATCGCCCAGGCGCTGCCGACGACGGCGACCACCGCCGCGTCGTCGGTCAGGACCCGCGGCAGCACGCCACCGAGGGCCAGCAGCAGGCCGGCCGTGGTGACCGCGAGCCCGACGCCCCAGCCCAGCAGGCGGCGGGTCAACTGCAGCGCCTGTCGCTCGTCACCGCGCCCGATCGCGTTGCCGACCAGCGCCTGACCGGCGACGGCCAGGGAGTCCTGGAGGAACGCCGAGAAGATGAAGACCTGGTAGAGCACCTGGTGGGCGGCGGCGGTCGCGGCGTCGACCCGGGCGGCCGCGGCGGCGACCAGCAGGAGGCCGCCGACCAGCCCGCCCGTGCGCAGGACCACGTCGCGGCTGACACGCAGGAGGTCGGCGGCCTCGGCCCGCGACGGGAGGCCGTGCCCGGACAGCTGCAGGCCGGTCCGGCGGATGAACGTGGCGAGCAGCACGACGGCGACGACCTCGGCCGCGACGGTGGCCCACGCGATGCCGGTGAGGCCGCCGTCGCCGTAGACGACGAGCAGCACGTCCAGCGTCGCGTTGACGACGTTGGCCACGACCACCACGACCAGCGGGGTCCGCGTGTCCTCGACCCCGCGGAAGGCACCGTGTCCGACCATGGCGACCAGCACGAACGGCAGGCCGACCGCCCGCACCCGCAGGTACGCGGCCGTCGGCTCGACGAGGTCGTCGACCGCGCCGCTCAGCCGCACGATCGGCTCGGCGAGGGTCCCGACCACCAGCGCGACCACGACGCCGAGCGCGACCGCCACCGCGGTCGCGTGCACGACCCGGCGGCCCGCCAGGTCGTCGTGCCCGGCCCCGGCCGCACGCGCCACGGCGCTGGTCGTGCCGTACACGAGGAAGTTGAACACCCACGTCCCGGCACCGAGCAGCGCCGTCCCGAGCCCGAGTGCACCGAGGGCGGTGACCGACACGCGGCCCGCGACGGCCGTGTCGACCACCCCGAGCAACGGGTCCGCCAGCAGCGCGCCGACCGCCGGGACGGCCAGGGCGAGGATCCGCCGGTCGAGCTGCCG
>CAYMGL010000234.1:0-4423 GCA_964389945.1 uncultured Actinomycetota bacterium | reverse complement strand
TGTCCTTGCCGTCCTTCTTCGCGCCCATCGCGAAGCCGGTGGCGTGCAGCGCCTGCGTGCCGATCGGGATCGACAGCAGCCCGAACTGGTGCTCGTGCGGGTCGTGGTTGGACAGCCACGTGCCGCGGTAGAGGTGCAGCAGCGTCGCGGCGTCGACGCCCCGGGTCACGGCCGCGCC
Organism: uncultured Actinomycetota bacterium; assembly: GCA_964389945.1. Lineage (GTDB taxonomy): Bacteria > Actinomycetota > Nitriliruptoria > Nitriliruptorales > Nitriliruptoraceae > JBFGFG01. The sequence continues at coordinate 4,245 of CAYMGL010000234.1, read as the reverse complement.
GGCCTCGCGGTAGCTGGGGAAGACCCAGTCCTGGTCGTTCAGCGCGAACGCGCCGCCGACCTGCGCGGCCTCCTGGCCCATGCAGCTCGCGTAGACACCCAGCTGGCCCTGTCGCTGGAGGTTGATCGCCTCGCGGTCGACCCTGCGCGTCACCACCATCAGCGTGTAGAGCTTGCGGAGCTCGTCGTCGTCGAGCTCGATCGGCCACTCGGGGTCCGGGGTGTAGGTGCCGTCGGGTGCCAGCAGCTGCACCGGCTCGTCCGGTGGCAGGAACTGGTCCGGGTCGACCTTCGGCCGCATCCGGATCGGGGTCTCGTCGCTCACGGGTTGTCCTCCACTGCGCCTGACGGGCGTGCCGGGATCGCCGACCTGCCTCGGAACGTGCGGGTGTCCGGCGGCGGGTCGGTACGCCGCGTCACGCAGCACACCACGTCAGCTCCCCGGACGTGTGCCGAGCGTCGGATCGCGACCCCCGGCCGTCCCAACACTAGGGCCGAACGCACGCGCCGTCACGCGGAGCGCGCAGAGCGTGACACGCTCCCAGCACCGGCCCCTGCCCGACCCAACACCGACCCCCGACCCCATCCGTCCGGGCCGGCGGCCGCGAACCACGAGCGTGCATCGTGTGACGGAGGTGGTGCCGTGGTCGTCGTGCTCATCGCGCAGGTCGTCGCGACGTTGTGGCTGGCCGGCATGATCTGGACCGTCCAGGTCGTGCACTACCCGCTGTTCGAGCTCGTGGGCGAGGAGTTCGTCGCCTACGAGGCGGCCCACGCCGCGCGGATCTCGTTCCTGCTGCTCGGCCCGTGGGCCGTGCAGGGGGTCACGACGGCGTGGGTCCTGCTGTCGCGACCCGCCGGGGTGCCCTCGTGGATGGTGGTGGCAGCAGCCGCGCTCGCCGCGGCGACCGTGGCGGTCACCGTCCTGGTGTCGGTGCCGCAGCACGACGTGCTCGGCAACGGCTTCGACGCCGCGGCCCATGCCACGCTGGTCCGCACCAACTGGTGGCGGACGCTGGCCTGGAGCGGCCATGCCGTCCTCGCCGTCTGGATGCTGGTCCTGCACCTGCGCGCGACGAACTGACGGCGCCCACCTCGTCAGACGTGGACGAGCAGGCAGCCCGACCGCGGCTTCGGCGCGAAGTAGGTCGACTTGGGCGGCATCGTGGCGCCCGTGTCGGCCACGGTGCGGATGTCGTCGAGCGCCACACCGGCCAGCGCGAACGCGACACCGTCCGGGCCGGCGCGCGTCGCGAGCTGCTCGAGCGGCACGGTCGCGGGCACGAACGACAGCCGCGGGTCGCCGGCCGGGTCGGCGACGTCCAGCAGCGGGCCGAGGACGTGTGCCTGCAGCAGCGCGGGGTCGAGCGACGCCGGCGGCCGGAGGTCCGGGTCGTGCGGCAACGTCGCCGACCACCAGCGCCCGTCGCACCACACGACGACCTCGCCCCTCGCCGGGCGGTCCGGGCGCGGCAGCGGTGACCCGACCCGGTCGAGCCAGGCGCGCAGCCGTCCCTGCGCCGATGCGGGTCGGACGACCCGGTCGAAGGGCACGACGTGGACTGCGTCGTCCGGGAACAGCGCCAGCAGCACCCGCGTGTCCGGACCGACCGCCAGCGCGGCCGCCGAACGGTGGTGCCCGTCGGTGACGTAGGCAGCCTCGACCGGCGCGAACGCGGCGAGCACGTCGTCGACCGCATCGGCACCCGTGACGGCCCAGAACTCCTGCCGGACACCGTCGGGCGCCGAGCCGTCACCGACGGCCAGGTCGGGCGCCCCGGCGGTGAGCCGCTCGAACGTGCCGCTCGGCACGGCGTCGGCGGCGACCACGGCGGTCACGGGCGACGACGTCACCCGCAGCTCGCGGAGGTAGTGCGTCAGGTGCCGCGCCATCCCGGGACGGACGTCCTCGTGGGTCCGCAGCGGTCGGCCGCGGCCGATGTCGGCGGCCCGGACGCCGCAGACCAGGCCGGTCTGCGAGTGGTCCCCCGCGCTGATCCGGTAGCCGAACACCGCCCGCTCGAGCCGCTCCCCGAAGACGCCCGCCTCGAGCAGTGACCGCAGGCCGGCCTCCGACCGCGCGAGCGCACCCGGTCCCGGCCCGTGCATGGCGTGCAGGTAGGTCAGGGGCTCGGCGTCGCGCAGCCGGGTGCGGTCCTCGTGCGTCAGTGCGTCGAACGACGGCACCACGACGCGCTCGGCCACCTCGGGCCGGGCCAGTCGGGCGTCGAGCGGCAGCAGCTCCACGTCAGGCGTCGAGGTGGACGCGCACACCCAGGACGTGCTCGACGTCACGGATCCGTGCGGCGACGTCCTCGTCGACGGGCTGCTCGCAGACGATCGTCGCGACGGCGGCCTCGGAGCCCGCGAACACGCGGTTCTCCATCTGCCCGATGTTGATCGGGACGGCCTTGAGCACGGCCAGCACCTCGCTGAGCACGCCGGGACGGTCGCGGTGCCGGACGGTCAGCGAGCAGGTGCCGACCGGTTCCGACTCGAGGTTGACGCAGTTGCGGATCTGGCCCCGCGCAGCGTCGAGGAGCAGGTCGACGGTGGCGCCGGCAGTCGCGTCCTGCGCCTGCGCCGTCGACGCGCCGATGTGGTGGGTCCCGTAGACGGCCGGGTGCTGCGAGAGCGCCGACGACCAGTCGCACGCCTTGTCGGACGGCTCGCCGGGGAACACGTCCAGCCCGGCCCGCATGCCGCGCTCGTCCAGCGCCGACAGCAGCGCCTCACCGTCGACGACCTCGCCGCGGGAGGTGTTGAGCAGCCAGGCCCCGTCTCGGCACTCGGCGAGGAAGGCCGCGTCGACCATGCCCCGCGTGCCGTCGGTCAGCGGCACGTGCAGCGACACGACATCGGCGCGTCCGAGCAGCTCGGCACGCCCGTCGACGAACTCGACACCGGCTGCGCGGGCCGCCGCGACCGTGCCCTCGTCGCGGCCCGGTCGGGCCTGCGCCAGGACGTGCATCTCGAACGCTGCGGCGCGCTCGGCCACGGCCAGCCCGATCGACCCGAGCCCGATGATCGCGATGGTGCGCCCCTTGAGCCCGCGGGCCGCGGCGAAGCGCCGCTTGTCCCACCGGCCGGCACGCAACGCTGCGACGTTGTCCGGGATGTCGCGGTCGAGCGCGCACAGCAGCCCAATGGTCAACTCGGCCACGGCGACGGCGTTCATGCCCGGCACGTTGCAGACGTGGATGCCGCGGGCCGCCGCACCCTCGACGTCGATCGTGTTGACGCCGGCCCCCGACCGGACGACCAGGCCGAGCCGGTCCCCCGCCTCCAACGTCGCGGCCGTCACGCGGGTCGACCGCACGACGAGCACGTCGAACCCGGCGACGGCGTCGGGGAGGTCGTCCGCGGTCAGGTCGGGCCGGTCCACCACCTCCAGGCCGGCATCGGCGAGTCGGTCGAGGTGGTCGGACGGCAGGCTGTCGGCGATGAGGATGCGCATGCCACGTGTCTACCAGTGCAGCAGTGCGCCGTCCGCCGGGCGGCCGGTCGCTGCCTCAGTCGAGGCTGACCGCACGCCCGTCGGTGGCGTCGATCTCGTCGACCAGACGCGCCATGACGTCGTCCGGCACGCGGTCGTCGAGGCTCAGCGCCATCAGCGCGGTGCTGTCGTCGACGCGCGCGACACCAGCGGCACCGATGTTGACGTCCGCCTCGCCCAGCAGCGTCCCGACACGGCCGACGACGCCCGGGCGGTCGGCGTACTTGAAGAACGCCATGTGGTCGCTCGGCGACAGGTCGACGGGGGTGTTCCAGACCTCCACGAGGCGCTCGCGCTCCCCCGGCAGCATCGTCCCCGCGACGCGGATCACCTCGCCGTCCGGACGGACCCCGCTCACGCGGAGCACGCTGACGAAGTCCTGGCTGCGGGGCTCGTGGACCTCGCGCAGCGACAGGCCGCGGTCCTCCAGCAGCAGCGGGACGTTGACGAGCGTGACGGGCTCGGCCGAGGTCGGCGTCAACAGGCCCTTGCAGACGCTGAGGCCGAGGATGCGGGCGTCGACGTTCGCGAGCGCCCCCTGGTACTCGACCGCGACCTCGCTGAGGCTGCCGTCGGCGAGCTTGGCGAGCATCATCCCGAGCCGCTCACCGAGCGGCAGGAACGGCCGGACGGCGTCGTCGACCGGCCCACCCTGGACGTTGACGGCGGTCGGGACGAAGTCGCCGGCGAGCGCGAGCTCGATCGCCTCGGCGACCTGCGTGCCGGCCTTGTCCTGCGCCTCGGTCGTGC
>CAYMGL010000233.1:0-4432 GCA_964389945.1 uncultured Actinomycetota bacterium | reverse complement strand
CGTGTTCCTCGCCCACTGGTGCCAGTTCTGCAACGCCGAGGTGCCGGTGATCAACAGCTGGCTCGAGGAGGACGGGCTGCCCGAGGGCACCGAGCTGCGCGCCGTGGCCACCGGGATCGACCCCGCCCAGCCGAACTTCCCGCCGGACCAGTGGCTGCGTGACCGCTCGTGGACGGTCCCGACCGTCATCGACCCGGACAACAGCATCGCTGCGGCCTACGGCGTCGACAGCTACCCGTACTGGGTGTTCGTCGACCGGGACGGCGTCGTCGTCGGCTCGGGCAACGCCCAGCCGCAGGAGACGCTGGTGGAGATCGCCGAGGGCCTCGCCGAGGAGTGAGGCGATCGTCCGGCGTTAGGCTCGACCGCCGTCGGACGAGGAGCGACTGTGCGTGTCGGGGTCATCGGAGCTGGAGGACGGCTCGGCACGGTGGCGTGCCGCGCCCTGGCCGACGCGGAGGGGCTCGAGCTCGCGGCGGCCGTGCAGCCCAGTGCCGCCGGCCGCGACCTCGAGGAGCTCGTCGGGGTCGGCGCGGGCGTGACGGTCAACGGGGCCCTCGAGGACCTCGCGGGGGTCGTCGACGTGGCGGTCGAGGTCACGCGGCCGCCGAACGGGGCCCGTCATGCCATGGCGCTCCTCGACCTCGGCATCCACGCCGTCGTGGGCACGAGCGGCGTGACCGACGACGAGGTCGCCGAGCTGCGGGCGCGCGAGGCCGAGGCCAATGTGCTCGTCGTCCCGAACTTCGCGATCGGCGCCGTGCTCCTCCAGCAGTTCGCCGAGCAGGCGGCACGGCACCTGCCGCACGCGGAGGTGGTCGAGCTCCACCACGACGGGAAGGCCGACGCACCGTCCGGCACGGCCATGGCGACGGCGGCACGGATCGCCGCCGCGCGGTCGTCGGCCCCGGAGGTGGTCGGCGGCGACGACGCGCACCCGGGGGCGCGCGGCCACACCCACCACGGTGTGCCGGTCCACAGCGTGCGGCTGCCCGGGCTCGTGGCGCACCAGGAGGTGCTCTTCGGCGGCACGGGGGAGCTGCTGACGCTCCGGCACGACTCGATGAGCCGGGAGAGCTTCGCGGCCGGGATCGTGCTGGCCGTCCGTGGCGTCGCCGAGCTCGACGGCGTCACGGTGGGGCTCGACGCGCTGCTCTGACACCGATGGACGTGTGCCGGGTCGTTGCCGACCTGTAGCGTTGCGGACCGTGGCCCGACCGGGCCACCCGCCCACGGCGGCAGCTGGGGTCGGTGCCCTCCGCCGTTGCGTCGGGGGTGCGTCCGGCCGGGGGAGCATCCCATGGACGCATCGACCAACAAGTACACCGAGGCACTCCGTCGGTTCGCCGGCGCCGGTGACGTCAAGATGGCCCGCAGCGTCGTGAGCTCGATGGAGCAGCGGGAGGTCGAGGTCTCGCAGGAGCACCTCGCGCTGCTGCTCCGGGCGAACCTGGTCGGTCGTGATCCGGCGGGCGCCCGCGCCGTCGTCCAGCGGATGCGCGACGCCGGCATGGACGTCGACCCGGCGGTCCGCTTCGACCTCGCGATCACGACGGCCCGGACCGGTCAGCTGGCGGCGGCCATCGCCGAGCTCGACGCGCTCCACGAGGAGGGCCTGCGGCCCGGCATCGACCAGCTGCCGGAGCTGCTGACGCTGCACGTCCGCGCGAAGCGCTTCCCCGCGGCGCGCGCCCTGCTGCGTCGTCTCGCGGCCGAGGGGCGTGGTGCGAGCAAGCAGGACTACGAGGCGATGTTCGCCGACCTGCACGAGCGTCGGGCGATCAAGGACTCGGTGGCCCAGGTCGAGCTGATGCTCGAGGCGGGCACCCCCCCGAGCGAGGAGCAGGGCGTCGGCCTGGTCGAGATGATGGCCGGCGCCGGTCACCCGGACCGCGCCGAGCAGCTGCTCGACACCCTCCTCGAGGCGGGTGTGCTGACGTCGCAGGACGTGCTCACCTCGATCCTCGACGGGTACGCACGGACCGGCGACGCCGACGCGGTCGCGGCCACCGTCGCGCGGATGGCCGAGGCCGGTGTCCAGCCGAACTCGTTCCACCGCAACCAGATGCTGGCGGCACGCATCGCCGCCGAGGACGTCGACGGCGCGTGGGCCATGGTCGACCAGCTCCTCGAGCACGGTCGCATCCCCAGCGGCGACAACGTCGACGGACTGTTCGACGTGACGCTCGCCGCCGGCAACCACCGCCGGGCCACGGGTGCCCTGCACTGGGCGCTCCTGCTGGGCATCCCGGTGTCACCCCAGAAGATCGCGGCAGCCGTCGAGGCCTACCTCCAGGCCGACGACCTCGCGACGGCCCGCTGGCTGTTCGACGAGGCGGCCGAGGCCGGCGTCCCGCGCGACCGTCGCGCTGCTCGGGGGATCGTCGAGGAGACGATCCGCGGCGGCGACCTCGACGGCGCCCGGACGCTGCTGAGCGAGCTGCTGGGCAACGGGACACTGACGCACGGGCAGCACTGGGGCTCGCTGCTGCGCGCGCTGCTCGGCGCCGACCGGCTCAAGGACGCCGTCGCCGTCGTCAACGAGCTGCTGGGTGCCGGTGCCACGCCGGCTGCGAGCGACCTCATGCGGCTCGTCCACGCCATGCTCGACGCCCAACAGCCGGACGCGGCACTCACGCTCGCGATGGCCGCGCTCGAGGGCGGTGCGGAGCTGGACGCGACCAACTACAGCGAGCTGCTGTGGCTCTTCGCGAAGGGCGAGCACGTCGACCAGACGCAGGCCGTGCACGACTGGATGGTCGCCCACGACGTCGAGGTCGAGCACCGCCATGCCAAGGCCCTCGCGCACGCCAGGGGCGAGGAGCTGCCGGACCCCGAGCCGACGCCCGAGCCGGCCACCCCGTCGCCTGCCGTCGAGGAGGCCGCCGCGACGGACCCGGCGCCGGCGGCGCCGGACGAGCCCGCCGACTGGGAGGCGCAGATCGAGGGCGCGGTCACCGCGACGCCACCGGCCACGCCGACCGACGCCGCCGAGGTCGCGGACGCTGCCCCGGCCGAGGTGGTCCAGCCCGAGGGCACCGGCACCGCCGAACCGGCGCCACCCGTCGCGGACCCGGCGCCGACCCCCGAGGAGCTGGCGGGCGCCGCCCCGGACGAGGCCAACGAAGCAGCGCTGGTCGAGGCCGCCACGGGCGACCCGGTGACGCCGGTCGTCGACGAACCCGCCGACGGCCCCACCGGACCGGTGGGCGAGGTCGCCGAGCCGACCGACGCCGAGGCAGCCGCGGGGACGACCCCCGACGAGGTCGCCGAGGAGGCGCCGGCGGACCAGCACGTCGAGACCGAGCAGGCCACCGACGCCCCGGCCGCCGACGAGAGCGACGAGGACGCGGGCGACGAGGAGGAGTGACCCTCAGCCGGTGACCAGCTGCTCCGCAGCGAGCTCGGCGTAGAGGCCGCCGCCCGCGAGCAGATCGGTGTGGGTGCCGCGCTCGACGACCTGCCCGTCGCGCAGGACGATGATCTCGTCAGCGTCGACGACGGTGGACAGCCGGTGGGCGATGACGAGCGAGGTCCGGTCGCGCAGGACGTCGGCCAGTGCCTGCTGGACCAGCCGTTCGGACGCTGTGTCGAGGTGGGCGGTGGCCTCGTCGAGGATGACGACCGCCGGGTCCTTCAGCAGCACTCGTGCGATCGCGAGTCGCTGCTTCTCGCCGCCCGACATCCGGTAGCCGCGCTCACCGACGATCGTGTCGAAGCCGTCGGGCAGCGCCTCGATCACGTCGAGGATGCGGGCCGCCCGGCAGGCGTCGCGCAGCTCCTCCTCGGTGGCGTCGGCGCGGGCGTAGCGGAGGTTGTCGGCGACCGAGACGTGGAAGAGGTGCGGGTCCTGCGTGACGAACCCGATGGCGTCGCGCAGCGAGTGCAGGGTGAGGTCACGGACGTCGTGGCCGTCGATCGTGACCTGCCCGCCGGTGACGTCGTACAACCGCGGGACGAGCGAGAGCAGCGTCGACTTGCCCGCTCCCGACGGCCCGACGACGGCGAGCATCGTGCCCGCGGGGACCGTGACGTCGATGCCGTCCAGGATGGTGTCGGACGCCTCGTCGCCGTGGGCGCTCGTGACGGTCTCGAGCGAGGCGATCGAGCTGCCCTCGGCGGCGGGGTAGCGGAAGTGGACGTCCCGGAACGCGACGTCGCCCCGCACGTCGGTCAGCTCCTCGACGCCGTCGTGGTCACTGATGGCGTGGGGGAGGTCCGTCACCTCGAAGACCCGTTCGAAGCTGACGAGTGCCGTCATGAGGTCGACGCGCGCGTTCGAGAGCTGGGCGAGCGGGGCGTACAGCTGGCCGACGTAGAGGGCGAGCGCGACGATCGTGCCGGACTCGAGCTGGCCGCTGATCGTCAGCCGGCCGCCGACGAGGTAGACCAGCGCCGTCGCGACCGAGCCGACGAGGCCGAGCGCGGCGAA
>CAYMGL010000232.1:0-4453 GCA_964389945.1 uncultured Actinomycetota bacterium | reverse complement strand
GCTTGTGGGGCGAGCGCAGGCCGCGGTAGCGCTCCTCGAGGAGGATGGCCAGCGCGGTCGAGTCCTGGACGCCGTAGCGGCACCAGGTCGAGCCGACGCACGACTTCACGGTGCGGACCGACTTGCCGTAGGCCTGGCCGGACTCGAACCCGGCGTCGACCAGTCGCTGCCAGATGTCGGGCAGCTGGTCGAGGCGAGCCCCGAGCAGGTCGATGCGCTGCCCGCCGGTGATCTTGGTGTAGAGGTCGAAGTCGCGCGCCACCTCGGCGAGGACGAGCAGCTTCTCCGGCGTGATCTCGCCGCCCGGCACCCGTGGGACGACCGAGTAGGTCCCGTCCCTCTGGATGTTCGCGAGGTAGCGGTCGTTGGTGTCCTGCAGGACGTCGCGACCCTCCTGCAGCGGGTGCGCGTTGTGGATCGTCGCGAGGATCGACGCGACGGTCGGCTTGCAGACCTCGCACCCGCCGCCGGTGCCGAAGGCGTTGGCGAGCTCGCGGAACGACTCGATGCGGTGCACGCGGACGAGGTCGAAGAGCTCCTGGCGCGAGTGGGCGAAGTGCTCGCAGAGACGTCGGTCCGGCTCCACGCCGGCCGCCTGCAGCTCCTCGTCGAGGACCGTGCGACAGGTGACCAGACAGCTGCCGCACGAGGTCCCTGCGTCCGTCGCCGCACTGATCTCGGAGACGGTGCCGCACTCCTGCTCGCGGATCGCCGTCCGCAGGTCGCCGTAGGAGACGGTGTTGCAGGTGCACACGAGGTCGTGGGTGTCGGCGTCCCCGTCGGCGGCCGGCGGGCCGAGCAGCTCGCGCGGGGGGGACGGCAGCGCGGCGCCGGACCGGAGCAGACCGACCAGCCGACCGTAGGGCCGGGCGTCGCCGACCAGGACGGCACCGCGGACCCGCTCGCCGTCCGGGTCCAGCACGACCTTCTGGTAGGTGTGGTCGGTCGGGTCGTCGACGACGACCTGGACCGCCCCCTCCTCGCTGCCGTGGGGGTCACCCACCGAGGCCACGTCGACGCCGAGGAGCTTCAGCTCGGTGGAGAGGTCGCCCCCCGCGAACGTGGCGTCGCCACCGGCGAGCCGGTCTGCGACCACCCCCGCCATCTCGTAGCCGGGCGCCACCAGGCCCCAGGTCCGCCCTCGGGCCAGGGCGCACTCACCGATCGCCCAGACGTGGGGGTCGCTGGTGCGGCACGCGTCGTCCACGACGATGCCGCCGCGCTCGCCGACGTCCAGTCCGCAGGTCCTCGCGAGGTCGTCACGCGGTCGGATCCCGGCGGAGAACACCACCATGTCGGCATCGATCGTCGTGCCGGACGCGAAGGTCACCGACCGGACCCCCTGCTCGTCGCCGTCGATGCGCGTGGTCTCGTGGCCCGTCCGCACGTCGATGCCGAGTGCCTCGACGTGGTGGCGCAGGGCGGCCGCGCCACCGGCGTCGAGCTGCGCCGGCATCAGGCGGGGTGCGAACTCGACCACGGTGGTCGTCACGCCCAGCAGGCGGAGCGCGTTGGCCGCCTCCAGGCCGAGCAGGCCACCGCCGATGACGACGCCGTGCCGGGCGCCGTCGGCGGCCTCGCGGATCGCCGCGATGTCGTCGAGCGTCCGGTAGACGAAGCAGCCCGGACGGTCCCGCCCCTCGATGGGCGGCACGAAGGGGACCGAGCCCGTCGCGAGCACGAGGTCGTCGTAGGCCAGCGCCGACCCGTCCGAGCACTGCAGCGTCCGGGCCGCGAGGTCGACGTCCTCCACGCGCAGGCCGAGCCGCAGGGCGATGCCGGCATCGGTGCGCACCCCCTCGTCGACGAGGTCGAGTGCCGCCGCGGCGGTGCCGTCCACGGCCTCGGACAGGTGGACGCGGTCGTACGGCGCGTGGCGCTCCTCGCCGATGAGGACGACCTCGGTCGCGGTGCCACTGCCGGCGACGCCACGCTCGCGCAGCTCCGTCAGCAGGCGGTTGCCGACCATGCCGCCTCCCACGACGACGATGCGGCGGTCCATGGGTGCTCCTCGGTCCTGGCGGTGACGGGCCACCGGCGGCGGCACGACGAGAGGCTGGGGAGCGCGTGTTTCAGGCATGTCAACCGAACGTCGCGCGTCCACCTCGCCGAAACATGGCTGCAACAGGCAGCCGCCACGGTCCAGCACATCGCACAGCCCGACCCGACCGAGAGACCCGGCGTGGACGACGCCCTGCACCTCCCCGTGCTCCCCAGCCAGCGCGCCCGGACGCCGCAGCCGCCCGGTGGCGGTGTCCGCACCCTGGTCGACGACTTCCTCGCCGAGCAGGCCAGCACGACCGCGGTCGAGCGGTTCTCGGGGGCGCACGACGAGCTCGCGGCCGGGACCGAGCCCGCCCAGGCGCGCTACTACCGCGACCTGCTGCCGGCGACGCCCCCCGGGCCGGGCCAGCAGTACGCCTTCGAGGTGGACCTCGACGCGTGCAGCGGCTGCAAGGCCTGCGTCACCGCCTGCCACAACCTCAACGGGCTGGAGGACGACGCGTCGTGGCGCTCGGTCGGGGTGCTGACCGGCACGGGGGAGCGGCCGCTGGTCCAGCCGGTGACCACCGGCTGCCACCACTGCGCGGAGCCGGGCTGCCTCGACGGCTGTCCCGTGGACGCGTACGTGAAGCTGGACTCCGGCGTCGTGGAACACCTCGACGACCAGTGCATCGGCTGCACCTACTGCACGCTCACGTGCCCCTACGAGGTGCCGCAGTACGACAGCTCGCGGGGGATCGTCCGCAAGTGCGACCTCTGCCACGACCGCCTCGACGAGGGGGAGGCGCCGGCCTGCGTGCAGGCGTGCCCGACGGAGGCGATACGCATCTCGGTCGTGGACCTCGAGGACGCCGGTCGTGCGCCGTGGGGGTTCGACGCACCGTCGCCCGAGGCGACCCGGCCCACCACCGTGTTCCGTTCGTCGCGGGACCTGGCGACCGACGTCGCGAGCCGTGACGTGCACACCGCCCGACCGCGCCACGCCCACCCGCCGCTCGTGGTGATGCTGGTCCTCACGCAGCTGGCCGTCGGCACCTTCGTCGGCATCGAGGTGCTCCGGCTGCTGGGTGGGCTCGGCGCGGGTGCGGCGGCACGCGGGGCCGGGACGGCGCTGGCCGTGACGGCCGTCGCCCTCGCCGCCAGCCTCGCTCACCTGGGACGACCGCAGTACGCGTGGCGGGCCGTGATCGGCCTGCGGCACTCGTGGTTGTCGCGCGAGATCGTGGCCTTCGGCGTCTTCGCTCCGCTCGGCGTGCTCCACGCGGTCGTGCTCGGGCTTGGGGTGGACACCCCGCCGGCCGCCGTGACCGGACCGGTCGCGGCCCTCGCAGGGCTGCTCGCCGTGGGCACGTCGGTCATGGTCTACGCGGCGACACGACGTGCGGGGTGGCCCGTGGGTCGGGTGGCACGACGCTTCGCGCTCACCACGGCGGGACTCGGCGCCCTCGGTGCGCTCGTGGCCGGCCACGTGCTCGCGGTGCCGGGGTCGCGCCTGGTGGGTGGCGTCGCCGTCGCTGCGATCGCCGGTCTCGCCGCCCTCGGGCTGGACATCGCCGAGCGGTCCCGTGCCCCGGGCACCACGACCGCCGCGGGGCGGACGGCGGCCGTCCTGCGGGGACCGCTCGCGGGCCTCGTGCGGCTCCGCGTCGGCGCCGGTGTGCTCGCCCTCCTCCAGCTGGCAGCCCTGGGGCTGCTCCTCGCGCGCTCCGGGCCACCGGCACCGGCGCTGGGGCTCGCCGCGGGTGCGCTCCTCACCGCCGTGCTCGGCGAGGTCTGCGCCCGCTGGTGGTTCTTCGCCGCCGAGGGGTCGCCGCGGATGCCCGGGGTGTCGCGATGAGCCTCCGTGACGTCGTCCACGCCACGGACGGTCCCCTGACCCGGGAGCTGTTGCGGGCTCCCGGCCGGTTCGGGCTCGGCCAGGTGCCGGCGGGGCGCCAGCCCGATCGCGTCGCGCGTGTCGTCTGCGGCTACTGCTCGACCGGCTGCTCGCTGGACGTCCACCTCCGCGACGGCGAGGCCGTCAACGTCAGCCCGACGACCGAGCACCCCGTCAACCTCGGCATGGCCTGCCCCAAGGGCTGGGAGGCGCTCACCCCGATGGCGGCACCCGACCGCCTGCGCACGCCGCTGCTGCGGGACCGGGCCGGCCAGCTCCAGCCGGTCGACTGGTCCACGGCCGCCGAGGTCTTCGCCGAGCGGATGCAGGGGGTCCGTGACCGCCACGGGCCGGATGCCCTGGCGTTCCTGTCGACCGGCCAGATCCCGTCCGAGGAGATGGCACTGCTCGGGGCCGTGGCCAAGTTCGGCATGGGCATCCGCCACGGCGACGGCAACACCCGGCAGTGCATGGCCAGCGCCGTGGTCGCCTACAAGCAGGCCTTCGGCTTCGACGCGCCGCCCTACACCTACGCGGACTTCGAGGAGTCCGACGTCGTGGTGCTGGTGGGCT
>CAYMGL010000231.1:0-4456 GCA_964389945.1 uncultured Actinomycetota bacterium | reverse complement strand
TTCGCCGCTTGCCGAGTTCGCCGCCCAGATCTTCTGATCGGCTGCGCGCACGCTGCGAGGTCGTTCGTCTCCTGCTCAGGCGGCGGCGTCGAGCTCGGTGGGCTCGTCGGCGTCGGTGGACAGCAGGCCGGTGAACCTGGCGAGGTCGTCCAGGAGGCGGGTCATCGCCTGCTCGGTGGGTGTGGGGTCCACGGTGAGGGTGCCGTCGGGGGCGAAGCGGTCGCGGGCGCCGGCGAAGCCGACCGTGTCGGTGACGGCGACGGCGCGGAGCGCGGACAGGACGGGGCGCAGTGCCTCGGCGGCGCGCAGGCCGTGCGACATGCCGCCGTAGGTGACGATGCCGACCGGGGTGTCGGTGAGCTCGTCGCCGACGAGGTCGAGCGCGAGCTTGAGGATCCCCGGGAAGCTGTGGTTGTACTCCGGGGTCACCACGACGACCGCGTCGGCGTCGGCGAGCGCGTCGAGGAAGTCGCCGGCGGCCGCGCGGCGGTCCGCCGGCAGCTCCAGCGGCAGGTCGTGGGCGGCCGGGTCGAGCACCTCGACCGTGAAGCCGCCGTGCTGCCGAGCGTGCTCGGTCACCCAGGTGCCGATCGTCGGGCCGAAACGGCCCTCGCGGTGCGAGCCGAGCAGGACGACGAGGTGGGGAGTGGACACGGCGGGAGCCTCGGGTTGGGATTGCAACTACCCTAGGACTTCAAGTTCACTTGAGGTCAAGGACCGTCGGCCGATGCGTGCGGGAACCGCGCGTGAACCCGGAGGAGGCGCCGTGCAGGAGCTGCTGACCATCGGCCAGGTCGCCGAGCGCACGGGCGTCGCTGCGTCGGCCCTGCGCTTCTACGAGGACGAGGGGCTGCTCGCCCCGGGGCGGACGGCCGCCGGCCACCGGCGGTACCCGCGGGAGCTGCTGCGGCGGGTCTCGTTCATCCGCGCCGCCCAGGAGGTGGGCATCTCGCTCGCCGAGATCGGCGAGGCGCTGGCGACGCTGCCCGAGGGCCGGACGCCGACGCGGGACGACTGGGCCCGGCTCTCGTCGGGCTGGCGGGCACGGCTCGACGAGCAGATCGCCGCGCTCGAACGCCTGCGGGACCGGCTGGACGGCTGCATCGGCTGCGGCTGCCTGTCGCTCGAGCGGTGCCGGATCGTCAACCCGGACGACGCCGCGGCCAGCCGCGGGCCGGGGAGCAGCCTCCTTGGTGGCTGACCGACGGACGTGGCACGTTGCACCTCCCGAGCACCAGCGTCACGGAGGCGTGCATGGCTGATCGCACCAGGGTCGTCGTCATCGGCGGCGGGTTCGGCGGTCTCGCCTGCGCCCGGCGCCTCGCCTCCCGCGACCGGGCCGGACGCTTCGACGTGACCCTGGTCGACCGCAACAACCACCACACGTTCCAACCGCTGCTCTACCAGGTCGCGACCGCCGGTCTGCAGCCGCAGGACGTCGGCCACCCGCTGCGACCGATGTTCCGGCAGCGCGGCCGTGTCGCGCGGACCCTGCGGCGAGGCGGTGCCGCCGACGTCCGGGTCGGCGAGGTCACCGGCATCGACCGCGCCGGACGCGTCGTCCACCTCGACGACGGCGGCGAGCTGCCCTACGACGAGCTCGTGGTCGCGGCGGGGGCACGCACCGCCGACTTCGGCGTCGAGGGGGTCCGCGAGCACGCCTTCCTGCTCAAGTCCATCCGGCAGGCGCTCGGCGTCCGCGACCACGTCCTGACACGGTTCGAGGAGGCCTCGCACGAGGACCGCCCGGGCCTGCTGACCTTCGTCGTCGTGGGCGCCGGCCCGACCGGGGTGGAGACGGCGGGCGCCCTCGCCGAGCTGGTCGACCACGTCATCGCGCGCGACCACCCGCGGCTCGACCTCGACCGCGTGCGGATCGTCCTCGTCGAGATGCAGGACCGGGTCCTGCCGCCGTTCCACGCGTCCTCCTCCGCCGCTGCCCGGCGCGCGCTCGAGGATCGCGGCGTCGAGGTCCGGCTCGCGACCAGCGTCCGCGCCGTCCGTGCCGGCGAGGTCGAGTTCGACGACGGCACCACCCTCGCGACCGACACGCTGCTGTGGGTCGCCGGCGTCGAGGGGGTCCCGCTCGGCGAGGCCCTCGGGGCGGAACGCACCCGCGGCGGTCGCGTCCGCGTCACGCCGCGGCTGACCCTGCACGACGACGAGCACGTGCACGTCATCGGCGACCTCGCGGCCGCGGTCGACGAGGACGGGGACCTGCTCCCGCAGCTGGCGCCGGTCGCCATGCAGCAGGGCCGCTACGTCGCCGACCGGCTGCTGGCCGCCGCCGGGGGTGCACCCTCCGCCGAGCCGTTCGCCTACCTCGACAAGGGGACGATGGCGACGATCGGCCGCAACGACGCCGTCGCGGAGCTGCCGCTCGGGATCCGCTTCAGCGGTGCGCTCGCGTGGCTGGCGTGGCTGGGCCTGCACCTGCTGTTCCTCGTCGGGTTCCGCAACCGCGTCGCGGTCCTGCTGTCGTGGATCTGGAACTACCTCACCTACGACCGTGCGTCCCGGCTGATCCTGGGCCGCGGCACCGGGCCGACCGGCGACGGCTGACGCGCGCCGCTCAGCGGCGGAACCACCGGCGCCGACGCCGCAGCACCTGGCCGTGGGGGGCCGTCGGGCCCTCGCCCGGCGGGAGCGGGTGGGCTCGCTCGGGGCCCGCGTACCGGCCGTCCTCACCCAGGTACATCGCCGGCTCCAGCGGGCCGACCTCGCCGTCGGGCCCCTCCTCGCCGTACCGCCACGCGAAGAGGTGCGCGGTCGTCTCCCCGGCCAGCTCGAGGTGGGCGTAGAGCGCGTCCGTCCGCCAGTCGTCGATCGTGAGGTAGCCGTCCCAGACCAGCACCCAGTCCCCGTCGACCTCGGCGAGCTGCTCACGGGCGGCCACCAGGGCGTCCTCGAGACGGCCGCCGGCGTAGCGCCGGATGTCGATGCCGCCGGGGACGGTGTGGACCGACATCGGCGTCAGGGGACCGCCCGCGCCCACGACGTCCTCGAGCGCCCGACCCAGGGCGGTGGCCACGAGGTCGAGGGCCTGTGGCGAGGGCTCGGCGGGCATCGGCTCGTTCCGTTCGGCAGTGGCACCGAACCACGCCCGGCACACCGCCGACAAGCGCACCGTGCAATGTGACGTCAGATGATGTAACGTTTTTCTGTGTCACCGATGAGCGAGGTCGCGATGCCAGCCACCGCAACGACACGGGTCCGTCGCCGGACCCCACACCGGGCGCCGGACGCCGAGGAGACGGCGGGTCGGCTGTTGCGCTCCAGCGAGAAGCTGACGCTCGATCCGGACACCGACATCCGGTGGGACAGGGCCGCGTCGACGCCCGACGCACCGTGGTTCGCGCCGCCCGAGCTGCTGACGCTGTACGGCACCGACCTCTGGGCGACGATGTCGCAGGAGCAGCGGGTCGAGCTGAGTCGCCACGAGATGTGCTCGATCGCCGCGACCGGGATCTGGTTCGAGGTGATCCTGCTGCGCATGCTCGGCAGGCACGTCTACGACGGCGACCTGCTCTCCGACCACGTCGGCTACGTCCTGACCGAGCTCGCCGACGAGTGCCGCCACTCGAAGATGTTCGCCCGCATGATCACCGAGCTCGGTGTCGAGTTCCACGCCCCCTCCGCCCGCACCCACGAGCTGGGGCGCCTGATGAGCACGCCCGTGATCGACGACGCGATCGCGATGGGCGGCACGCTGTACGTCGAGGCCGTCCTCGACCGCATGCAGCGGCGCGCGATGGACGACGAGCGGGTCGTGCCACTGGTCCGGGACGTCAGCCGGGTCCACGTGATCGACGAGGCCCGCCACATGCGGCTGGCCGCGACGATGCTCCAGCGTGACGTCGAGGCCGGGATGGGGCCGGTCCGGCGCAACTGGCTGAAGCTGGCGCTGCCCCTGATCGCCTGGACGGCGACCGAGGAGCTGGTCGGGCCGTCGGTCTACCGCGCGGTGGGCCTCGACCCGCGCCAGGCGATGGCCGCGCGCCGCGACAACCCGGACTGGCAGCGCACGCGCCGCTGGGCCGCCGACACCACGGTCCAGACGTTCCGCGAGCTCGGCCTGCTGGAGGGCATCGGGGGACCGGCGTGGCGCGCGACGGGCCTCGTCGCCCGCTGATCAGTCGTCGCGCAGCGCTGCGACGCCCCTGACGCCGTGGGCCTCGATGTCGATCCCGAGCTGCTGCAGCCGGGCCTCGATGGCGCTGCGCAGCGATGCGTCGAGCACAGCACGGACGGCGCCGAGCGCGTACGGCCGCAGCCGACGGACGGTGTCGAGCGCCACACCGACGCCCTCGTCCTCGAGCTGCCGGATGACCGCGGGTGCGGCCCGCTCGACGAACCGGTCGGCGATGCGTTCGGTGTCCTCCTGGGTCCGGGCCAGCAGGTCCAGCAGGTCGTCGAGGTCCATGCCGAGGCGCAGCAGGTCCTCGGCGGCCTCGAG
>CAYMGL010000230.1:0-4458 GCA_964389945.1 uncultured Actinomycetota bacterium | reverse complement strand
GGTAGACCGCCCCCGTCGATGGTCGGTACAGACCCACGCCCCAACGGCCGTCGGCATCCCAGTCGCCGGCCAATAGCACGTCATCGCGCCGACCCAGTTGGTACCGCCCCAATGGCGTCAACAGTTGGCCGTCCACCAGCTGCAGCATCTCGGAGCAGCCATCTCCGTCGAGGTCCGCCAGGACGACGTCGGTGGACGCCGCGACATCACAGGGCCGTGGAGCCTCTGCCGCGACCGGGGTCGTGCGGGGGCCATCCACGTGCCTCGTGAGCCACAGGGCTGCGCCGATCCCGAGGACCACGAGCAGAGCGGCCGCAACGCGCACGAGTGTTCGCCGACCGGTCGTGACCGGCGCTGACGGACGGGCCTCCTCCGGTCGAGGGCCCCAGTTGCGGGTGCCCCGCTCGGTCGCGACGCGACCGGCGACGAGGGGAGGCGTGGATCGCGTCCCACTCGCGCTCGGATCCGGCCCCACCGGGCGCAACGGCAGGTCGCCTGGCGGAGTCGACGTGCCGGATCGAACGCCGAGTGCGGTGGCGACGGCCTCGAGCTCACCCGAGGCCGTGACTGCATCACCGATCTCCGCAGTCAGGCAGGCGGCCAGCACCGCGTGGAGGTGCGGGGGAACGGCCGGGTCGTGGGGCAGTTCGACCGGGTCCTGTGGCCGGGCGCGCTGCGGTGGGGCGCCCGTGACAGCGGCCCACACCGTTGTGGCGAGTCCGTGCAGGTCGGTCCCGGGGTTCACCTCGTGGCCCGCGAACAGGCGGTGGTCCACATGGTCGGGGTGACCGACGACGTCGCCATCAGCCGGTAGGCGCGAGCTGCCACCGTCGAGTGCATGCTCCAGGTCGGCCAGCAGCGGCTGGAGCTCGGCATCGATCAGGACGTTCCCCGGATGCACGTCACGGTGCACGATGCCGGCGCCGTGCAGGCTCGACAGGGCGTCGGCGAGCCGCGCACCGAGGTCGGCCGCGTCTGCGGCCGGACGTGGGCCATGCCGGGCGATCCGTGCAGCCAGTGATCCTCCCGGTGCATGGGCCAGAATCAGCGTGCGTCCCTCCAGGTCCTCCACGACGTCCAGGAGGCGAACCAGCGAGCGATGGGTGACGCG
Source organism: uncultured Actinomycetota bacterium (assembly GCA_964389945.1). Taxonomy (GTDB): domain Bacteria; phylum Actinomycetota; class Nitriliruptoria; order Nitriliruptorales; family Nitriliruptoraceae; genus JBFGFG01. The sequence continues at coordinate 3,347 of CAYMGL010000230.1, read as the reverse complement.
GCGCAGGACCGCGGCCTCCCGACCGAGTCTGTCCGCGACATCGGGGCGGTCCCACGGTGCCCGCTTGACGACGACGACCCGCCCGGTCGTGCCGACCGTGGCGCGATGGACCGTGGCCGTGCTCCCACCCAGTCGCTCCAACAGATGGAGGTCGACGCTGCGCAGCGAGGCCATGTCGATCTCCCAGGGGACGGACCGCCGTGGCACCATAGTGCACTTCCAATATATTACAAGTCATCACATGTGATTTGTCTGCTATCGTCACATGCCGCCGATCACGCCGAGGCAGCCATGGTCAACGACGACACCCGTCCGACGGTCGTGCCGGAGAGTTGGGGCGAGCCGATGGGGCGCGTCCCACGACTGTCGGCGCTGCGTCAGGCGCTACCGCTGGTGGTCTGGGCGGGGTGCCTGGCCGTGGCCATGCTGCTCCTGCTCGCCCTCGGCGATGGACGGCTGGCCGTTCCACCGGTGACGGATCCCGGGATGTGGCGGGTGTGGGCGCAGGCGCGCGATCCGCTGGAGGTCACGATGGCGGTCCTACGCGTGCTCGCCCTCGGGGGTGCGTGGTATCTGGCGGGGGTGACGTTCGTGTCCGTCGTCGCCCGGCTCCTCCGGGTGGCTCGCCTGGTCCGTGTCGCCGATGCGTTGTCGGTCGGGCCGGTGCGGGTGCTCGTCCAGCAGGCCATCGGCATGGGACTGGCAGCCGGCGTGCTGACGGTGGCCGTTCCCGCCCCAGTCACAGCGCCTCGTGCGGCAGTCGCGAGTCGGAGCGACGACGTCGCCGTCATGATCGCCGTGGACGGCGAGGTCGTGTCGGGTGGGACTGCGTCGTCGCAGGAGGGGTCGCCGGTCCTCCTGCTCAGCGATCCTGACCAGCCGCCACACCGGGAGGCCGTGGCTCCAGTGCCCGGTCCGCGACGTGCAGCATCAGCTCCTGCCACCACCGAGCCACCCCCTCGCGGGGCCGACAGCCTCGAACTCGCCGAGGACGTCCATGCCGGACCCGGCTCGGAGCCACCCGGCCAGGGGACGTGGGCCGGCCCCACGCAGCGGGAGGTCCAGGTTCGTCCCGGTGATCACTTCTGGGCCCTCGCTGAGCGTGCCGTGGCCGATCACCTCGGGCGACCAGGGACCGAGGCGGAGGTCGCCAAGCACTGGGACGTGCTGGTTCGGGCCAACGAGGAGCGGCTGGTGGCTCCGGGGAATCCGGACCTGCTCGTCCCCGGACAGCAGGTGATCGTGCCACCAGTGGCGAAGGTGCCGTCATGACACCCCAGCACACCGATCCCCACCTCCAGCTGCTCGATGACGCGCGCCATGCCCAGGCCGTTGCCGATCGCAGCCAGCGTCGGCTGCTGGAACAGGCCGACGAGCAGGACGCGACGTTCCGGGGATCGCTCGAGGATGCTGCTGAGACGGCGACCGCCATCGTCCTCGAGACAACCGTGGGTCGCCGTGTGTCCGGTGTGGTCCGCGCCCTGGCTGCTGACCATGCCGTCATCGAGGGCGAGCACGGGACCGCGTGGGTCCGGCTGTCAGCGGTCACGGTCCTCCGGCTCCCGCGACAGCGCGATGTGCGTGCCGGAGGAGCCGACCGCTCCGACCGCGCGGCCGTGCCCTTCGCCGGCGCCCTGCGAGCACTCGTCGAGTCCCGAGCCGACGTCGACGTGGTGCTGGTCGGCGGTGCCACCACCCGCGGTGCGGCCGTGGCCGCCGGTCGCGACGTCCTGACCCTGCGGGACCCGGTGACTGGTGACCACGTCCTCGTCCACCTCGACAGCGTCGCCCTGGTCGAGACCCACACGTGATGGGGCTCCGCTGAGCCCCTCCCACCCGAGCACACGCACGAGAAGCCCATGACCGACGCCCCACCCATCCCGCGCCCGACTGCGGCCGACGTCCGGGAATCCGGACGGGAGAAGACCGGGCGGGAGATCCGCCCCCGGCGATCGCTGCCGGGTGGACGGGCAGTGATCGGTGCGTTCCTCGTCGTTGTCGCAGCCGTCGGCACGTTCGGCGCGTACCTCTCCGCCACGGCCGCGCCCGACACGTCCTACCTGGTTGCGACGCGCACGTTCGAGATCGGCCAGGTCATCGAGGAGGCGGACCTCGTCGGTGCCGAGGCCGGATTCCGTGCCGTTCCGATCGACCTCCCCGAGGAGCAGGCAGCGCGCGCGCTGACCAGCGATCCTGCCGTTGCAGAGGGACTGCTCGGTCGGGTGGTCGTCGCCCCGATCGTCGCTGGTGACCTCCTGCAACAGACCCACGTCGTCACGGCCGCGGACGCCGGCAGCGGCGTGACGATGTCGTTCAGCCTCCCAGCCGACCGAGCACTGGCTGGGCGTGTGGGGGCCGGCGAGCGCGTCGACATCATCGCCACGTATCCGACTGTCGGTGCGAACGGCAGCGAGACCCGCCTCGTCGCTCGGAACGTGACGGTCATCAGTGCGCAGTCGGGTGGCGAGGGTCTCGGTGGGGGTCGGGTGACACTCACCGTGGAACTCCCCGACCTGGTCGCTGCGCAGGCCGTGCAGCACGCCGTCGACACCGCCGAGGTCGCCGTCCTGCGCGGCAGCGACACCGATGCGCCGACCCCGGAGCCGACGGTTGGGAACACCGCACAGCGCCAGGAGCAGGACGCCGCAGGCGGTGCGTCCTCCGGAGCTGGCTCGGAGGCCGGCACGACACAGCGGGAGCAGGGGTGATGTCGGAGCGCTATGTCGTCGCCGGCCTCGCGCGTGCCCGCACGGAGTGGTTCGGGCGCGTCGGCCGGTGGGCCACCGAGGCTTCGATCCCGGTGGAGTTCGTGCGATGCGTCTCGGTGGCCGAACTCCGTGCGCGCCTCGGAGGTGGTCGCCCGTTCAGTGCGGTGCTGCTCGGCAGTGATGCACCAGGTGTCGATCGCGACGTGCTCGCCCTGGCGCGAGAGGTCAACGCGGCTCCCATTGTCATCGCGGATGATCCGCCGCGGGACTGGCTCCAACTCGGGGCTGCGGCCGTCCTTCCCCCCGATCTGGACCGGCAGGCCCTGCTGGACACGCTGGTCGGGGTGGCCAGTCCCGTCCGCGACATCGACCTGCGTGATGGCTTCGAGCCATCGAACGAGCCGGCTGGCCAGATGGGTCGGCTGGTGGCCGTGACCGGTCCTGGTGGCAGCGGTGCCTCCACCGCCGCGATGGCCACGGCCCAGGGGCTGGGCGGGGGCGACCACGGGTCGGTCCTGCTGGCGGACCTGCGCCGAGTCGCCGAGATGGCGATGCTCCACGATGCCCGCGTGGTCGTCCCCGGGCTCCAGGAACTCGTCGATGCCCACCGCGGAGTGGACCCGCCTGCGTCCACGGTCG
>CAYMGL010000229.1:0-4462 GCA_964389945.1 uncultured Actinomycetota bacterium | reverse complement strand
CTCGAGGCGACCCACAACTACCGCTCCGACCCGCTGGGCTGGCCGGTCCTGCAACGCCCGGTCGTCTACTACTGGTCGACCTGCTCGGCCGAGGACGCCAGCGCGGCACCGACCATCGACCCCGACAGCGGCGAGCTGACGCCGGTCTGCGACGTCGCCGAGGGCGAGGCCGGCGAGGTGCTGGCCATCGGCAACCCCGCGCTGTGGTGGGGGTTCCTGCTGCTGACGCCCCTGCTGGTCGCGGGCACCGTCCTGCGCGACCGGCGCAGCGCCGTCGTGCTGGTCACGTGGCTCGCGACGTGGCTGCCGTGGCTGGTCGTGAGCCGGACCGCGTTCCTGTTCTACATGGCCCCGGCCGTCCCGCTGCTCGCGATCGGGGCGGTGCTGGCCGTGGAGCGGCTCGGGTCGCCCGGGCCGGTCCGTCGCACCTACGCCGGTGCGGTCCTGGGCGCCGCGGTCCCGCTCGCGCTCGTCGGCGGCCTCATCTGGTTCGACGTCGTCGAGGGCCTGCGCTGGCTGTTCGGCCTCGCCGCCGCGGGCTGGGCCGTCGGGGCGGCGCTCGGGGCCGTGGCGGATCGCCGGGCTCGCATCGACGACCGCACCGCGGCCGTCCTGGCCGGCCCGGCGGCGGACTGGCCCGCGCCGGTCTGGACACCGCGGGACGACGTGGCCGGCGCCGCCGACGACCCGCCGGGCCGACGCACGACCGGGCGGTGGGCCACCGCCCTCGCTGTGCTCGTGCTCGGGACCGCGGTGTTCTTCGCCCCGGTCTGGCTGGCGATCCCGCTCGACGAGGACGCCGTCCGCGCCCGGTGGTGGCTGGACTCCTGGATCTAGATCGCTCGGGCGGCCGCGGTCCGGAGGACCGCGGCGACGCGGGCACGGGTGTCGGCCGGGTCGAGCACCTCGTCGAGCTCGGCGAACGTCGCGATGTTCAGCGCGGCGGCGTGCTCGCGCGCGGCGGCGGTGAGCTCCTCGACCCGGGCCTCGCGCTCGCGCGGGTCGTCGATGGCGTCCAGCTCACGCCGGGCACCGAGCCGCACCGCCCCCTCCAGGCCCATCGGCCCGAGCGTCGCCGACGGCCACGCGAAGGTCGCGACCGGCGCCTGCAGCTCGCCGCCGACCATGGCCATCGCCCCGAGCCCGAAGGCTCGTCGCACGACGACGGCCACGAGCGGCACCCGCAGGTTCGCCCCGGCGAGGAACAGCCGCGCCGTGCGGCGCGCGGCGCCCTCGGCGTCCGAGGACGGGCCGACCATGAAGCCGGGCGTGTCCACGAGGCTGAGCACGGGCACGCCGTGCGCGTCACACAGACGGAGGAAGTGCGCTGCCGACTCCGCGCCCTCGCTGTCGATGGCACCGGCGAGGTGGACGGCGTCGTTGGCCACCACGCCCACCGGCCACCCGTCGAGCCGGGCGAGGAGGGTCCGCATCCCACGGGCAGCATCGTGGCGCAGCTCCACCGCGCTGCCCTCGTCGAGGAGCACGGCGAGCAGCCGGTCCACGTCGTGGGCCCGTCGGGCGTCCTGCGGGACGAGCGTGCGCAGCTCCTCCTGGTCGGCGGCCACCACCTCGTCCGCCCGTCGCCCGGTCAGCAGCCCCAGCAGCTGGCGCACGGTCGCGGTGGCGGCCGCCTCGTCGGCGACGACCACGTCGACCGCACCCGTGACCCGGTGCTGCCAGACGGGTCCGAGCTCGTCGGGCTCGTGCTCACCGAGGCCGCCGCCGGCGACCATCGCCGGGCCGGCCATGCCCAGCACGGCCCCCTCGGTCGCCACGACCACGTCCGCGCAGCCCGCCAGCGCGGCGTTGCCGGCGAAGGTGAGCCCGTGCACCACGGCCAGGACCGGGACCTTCCCGCTGAGCTGGGCGAACAGCCGGAACGTCGGCACGCCGAGCCACGCCCCACCGAGGACGTCGGTGTCCCCCGGCCGCCCGCCGCCACCCTCCGCGTAGAGCACGAACGGCAGGCGCTGGTCGTGGGCGACGCGCAGGATGCGGTCGAGCTTCGCGTGGCCGGTGTGGCCCTGCGTGCCGGCGAGCACGGTCTCGTCGTACAGCGCCACCGCGACGTGCGTGCCGTCGATCGTGCCGACCCCCGTGATGATCCCGTCGGCGGGCGTGCGCCGCCGCAGCTCCTCGGCGTCGCGGCGCTGCCGCTGCGCCGCGTGGGCGAGCGCGCCGTACTCCACGAACGATCCCTCGTCGAGCAGGTCGGCGAGGTTCTCCCGGGCCGTGCGGCTGCCCGTCGCGCGGCGGCGTTCCACCGCCGCGGGCCGGGCCTCGTCGGTCGTCAGGTGCAGCCGGTCACGCAGGGCCTGCAGGTCGGCCGGGACGGCGCCGTCCTCGACCGACGCGTCGTGCGACGCCGTCAGCCCCTCGATGTCGATCCGTGCGACGACCTGGCCGACCTCGACGTCGTCACCCACCGCGACCAGCACCTCCGTGACGACCCCGGCGTCCGGTGCGACGACCGGCTGCTCGAGCTTCATCAGCTCGACGACGACGATCGTCGCGGCCGCCGCGACCTCCGTCCCGACGTCGCGCGGGACCGCGACCACCGTCCCAGCGACCTGGCTGCGGACGTTCACGATCTCCTGCGACACCGGCGCCCCCTCACGTCGGCCAGACCGTAGGCGGGCGTGATCCCCGGCCGCTCGACGTGCAACCGGCCCCGTGGTGTGCTGTGCTGCGTCCCACCCGACCCCTCGGAGCACGCCGCGATGCGAGCAGCCCGCGTCCACACACTCGACGGCCCCCGGGCCATGCAGGTGGAGGAGGTGGACGACCCCACCCCCGACGAGGGCCAGGTGCTCATCGAGGTGCACCGCGCCGGGATCACGTTCCCCGACGCGCTGCAGACCCGCGGTCTCTACCAGTACAGGCCGGAGCTGCCGTTCATTCCGGGCTCGGAGGTCGCGGGCACCGTGGTCGCGGCCCCCGACGGCTCGGGCCACAGGCCGGGCGATCGCGTCGCGGCCTTCCCGATGCTCGGCGGGTTCGCCGAGCTCGTCGCTGCACCGGCGCACATGACCTTCCCCCTGCCGGACGGCGTCTCGATGTCCGCCGGCGCCGCGCTGCCGATGAACTACCTCACCGTCGAGTTCGCGCTCGGACGCCGCGGGCGGCTCGCGGTCGGCGAGACCGTGCTCGTCCACGGGGCGGCCGGCGGGATCGGCACGGCCTCGATCCAGCTGGCCAAGGCGCTCGGCGCGAAGGTCATCGCCGTGACCTCGACCGAGGAGAAGGGCGAGGTCGCGCTGGCCGCCGGCGCCGACCACGCCATCCGTGTGGACGGCTTCAAGGACGCCGCGAAGGAGCTGACCGACGGGCGGGGCGTCGACATCGTCGTCGACCCGGTCGGCGGTGACCGGTTCACCGACTCGTTGCGGTCACTGGCCGTCGAGGGCCGCTGCCTCGTCATCGGGTTCACGGCGGGCGACATCCCGACGGTCAAGGTGAACCGCCTGCTGCTCAACAACATCGAGGTCGTGGGTGTCGGCTGGGGCGCATTCGTCCTGCCACGGCCCGACGAGGTGCGCAACCAGTGGCAGCGACTGCTCCCCCACCTCAACGCCGGCCACCTCGACCCGCCGATCGGCGAGGAGTACGCACTCGACGACGCCGGCGAGGCGGTGGCGTCGCTCGAGGAGCGCACGGCGACGGGCAAGGTCCTGCTGGCCGTCCGCGACTGATCAGCCCCGGTCGAGCTCGTAGACCCAGAAGAGCTCGACCGGCCCGTCACTGCCCGCCGTCAGGGCGTGGGCCCGACCAGCCGGCACGAACCAGTAGGACCCCGGGTCGAGTCGGTCGCCGAGCACCTCCGCCGTCCCGCTCACGACCCACACGTGGTGGCCGTGTGCGTCGTGGGTGTGCTCGGCGAGCGTGGCGCCGGGCTCGAGACGGAGCGTCCCTGCCGCGCTGCCCCCGCGGTTCCAGAGCGTCGTCCGGACCACCCCGTCGGCCTCCTCGATCCCCTCCTGCTGGCGTCGACGGACCTCGCCCGCCGACACCACGACCTGCTGCTGCGTTGCCTGCATCGCCGCCTCCCGCGCCTGGGTGCCCCCACCCTGTCATCCGCCCCCGCCGGTGACCAGCGTCCATGGTCCCGAGACGCCGGGCAAGGTCGGGACGAGAGCCCCTGTCGCCGCCGGGCCCGGCGAGCCACCGTGGAGTACCTCGCCCGGAGCGGGAACCATGCCCACGCCACGTGTCGTCATCGAGAGCCGGGACTTCCCAGCCGCCAACGCCCAGGCCAGGGCGCTGCGCGAAGCCGGGATGGACCCGATCGTCTGCACGGGCCCCACGGCGTTCGGCGCAGGCTGTCCGTTGCTGTCAGCCGAGCCCTGCCCGGTGCTGGAGCATGCAGACGCCGTCGTCTTCGACCTCGACCTGGACGCCGAGGCCGACCGGGAGCTGCTGCGGCTGCTGGTCGTCGAGCACGAGGGCCTGCCGATCTTCA
>CAYMGL010000228.1:0-4489 GCA_964389945.1 uncultured Actinomycetota bacterium | reverse complement strand
ACGTTCACGGGCTCGCTCACCGCCACGCGGTGCCCGTACTGCGCCACGCCGATCCAGCGGGACGACGTGCACCAGGCGCCGGCCCGGCTGCCCGTCGACGGCGTGCTCCCGTTCCGCGTCCCGCCGAAGGTGGCCAGGGACCGGATCCAGGAGTGGATCAACTCACGCTGGTTCGCGCCCAACGCGTTCAAGTCCTACTCGCGCACCGGCTCCTTCGCCAGCGTGTACGGCGCCTACTTCACCTACGACGCAAGGACGCGGTCGGCGTACCGCGGGCAGCGGGGCGACAACTACACCGTGACCGTCGGGCACGGCGAGAACCGCCGTACCGAGACCCGGATCCGGTGGCGGCGCGTGTCCGGCGTCGTCACCAACGACTTCGACGACGTCAGCGTCCTCGCCAACGAGGGGCTGGACCGCACCCACGTGTCCGCCCTCGAACCCTGGCCGACCCGCGAGGCCACCGGGTTCAACCCGCAGTACCTCGCCGGCCACCTCGCCCGGACCTACGACCACGACGTCGAGGAGTGCTTCGGTGAGGCGAAGCAGCGCATCGACGCGGCCATCGAGCAGTCGATCCGACGCGACATCGGGGGTGACCACCAGCGGATCCACAACGTGGACACGTCCTACTGGGACCTCACCTACAAGCACCTGCTCCTGCCCATCTGGCTGCTGACGGTGCTGTTCTCCGGGGTGGTCTACCAGGTGTTCATCAACGGCGTGACGGGCGAGGTGCAGGGGGAGCGGCCCTACAGCAAGGTCAAGATCGCCCTCGCGGTGCTCGGCGCGCTCGCCGTCGCCCTCGCGCTCTACCTCGCGTTCGGACGGACGTGACGCTGCTCGCGATCGGTGTCGCGCTGGCCGTGGCCAGCGTGGTCGCCGTCGCGGTCGCGGCTGCGGTGGTCGCACGCAACCGGCAGCGTCGGAACCGCGTCGTCCCGGACGTGCCGACGAGCGCGCCGAGCGAGTGGGCCGGCACCCACACGCCCCTGGCGCGGTTGCACCGGCGTCTCCGCGCGGCCGTCGACGGGGCCCGGGCCGTGCCGGACCGCGACGGTGCGCTCATCCGGGCGCGCGTCGAGGTCGAGCAGGCGGCGCTCGCCGTGGACGACCACCTCGTGGCGCTCCACGGGATGGCCGAGCGCGAGCGCGCCGGGCGGATGGCCGCCGCCACCGCCGCCGTCGCATCGGTCGAGCAGGCAGCAGCGCGACTGGCGGACGCAGCGTCCTCCGCACGGTCGACGGCACTACCGGCCGTGGAGGCGGCGTTGGAGCGCGCCCGCCTGCTCGACGAGGCCCGTGCCGAGGTCGAGCAGGCCGACGGCAGCACGGGTTGGCCGCTCGGGCAGTCCGATCGCACCGACGACCGCGATGCGGCGGCCGACGACGACGAGGGCGACGCACGGCCGCGGCCGAGCACGGGCTGACTCCTACAGTCACCCCGTCGACGGGAGGGACACCCATGGGACTGCTGGACGGGAGGGTCGCCCTGGTCACGGGCGGCGCACAGGGACTCGGGCTGGCGATCGCCGAGCGCTTCACGGCCGAGGGCGCGACGGTCGTCGTCGCGGACCTCGACGGCGAGGCAGCGGCCGAGGCGGCCGCGGGACTCGCCGGCGCCACCGGCGTGCGGGCGAACGTCGTGGACGAGGACGACGTGCGGGCCATGGTCGCGCACGCGGTCGAGGCGCACGGCCGCCTCGACGTCCTGGTCAACAACGCCGGCATCACGCGGGACAAGAGCCTCGGCAAGATGACGCTGGAGATGTTCCGGCAGGTCATCGACGTCCACCTGCAGGGGACGTGGCTGGGGTCGAAGGCCGCGTTCGAGGTGCTCCGTGAGCAGGGCGACGGTGGCGCCATCGTCAACATGTCCAGCGTCTCGGGCAAGGTCGGCAACTTCGGCCAGACGAACTACTCGGCCGCGAAGGCCGGCATCGTCGGGATGACCAAGGCGCTGGCCAAGGAGGGCGCCCGGTTCGGCATCCGGGTCAACGCCGTCATGCCGGGGCTGATCCGGTCGGCCATGACCGAGGCCATGCCGCAGGACGCGTGGGACAGCAAGCTGCAGGACATCCCGATGGGCCGCGCCGGCGAACCGGAGGAGGTCGCGGCGGCCGCCCTGTTCCTCGCCAGTGACCTGTCGAGCTACTCGACGGGCACCGTCGTCGAGGTCACCGGCGGCCGGCACATCTGACCTGGTTGCGACGTGGTCGCAACATCCCCGCAACACGTCGCTGGCAGGGTCTCGCACGCCGGGGGCGGACGATCGTCGCCGGCGGGGAGCACGGCGTGGTGGGACGGGGAGCGCGGCGCCTGCGGGCGATCATCGAGCCGGAGGGTCCGCTGCCGCCGGTCACGGTGCGCCGGATCCACGGCTACGACAGGGCCTACCGCCGGCGCGGCAGCGGTGAGACGGTCCTGCTCGTCCACGGCATCGGCGACTCCTCGACGACGTGGTCCGAGGTGCTCCGCGACCTGTCGGAGGACCACGACGTCCTCGCCCCCGACCTGCTCGGCCACGGCTTCTCCGACAAGCCTCGTGCGGACTACTCGGTCGGTGGGTTCGCGAACGGCCTGCGCGACCTGCTCACGGTGCTCGACATCGAGCGCGCCACCGTCGTGGGACACTCGCTGGGCGCGATCGTCGCGATGCAGTTCGCGTACCAGTTCCCGGAGCGGACCGAGCGGCTGGTGCTGGTGAGCGCCGGAGGTGTGTCGCGCTCGATCCACCCGCTGGTCCGGGCCGCGACGCTGCCCTTCGCCCCGACGATGATGGGGCTGCTGGACCTGCCGGGGATCCGGCGAAGGACGGCGGCCGTCACGACGGCGCTGGCAGGTGGGGGCATCGGCGGTGCGGACGACACCGACGACCTGCTGCGCGTGCTCGAGGGCCTGGACAGCCGCGAGGCCCGCATGGCACTCACGCGCACGCTGCGGGCGGTCGTCGACGCCCGCGGCCAGGTGGTCACGGGTGTGGATCGCTCGTACCTCGCGACCGGGCTGCCGTCGCTGGTGCTGTGGGGCGACCAGGACCCGCTCATCCCGCCGCACCACGCCCGGTTGGCGCACGCCGCGTTCCCCGGCAGCCGTCTCGAGCTGGTGCACGGTGCGGGGCACTTCCCGCACCGGTCGCACGCCGAGGGCTTCGTCGGGACGCTGCGGTCGTTCCTCGCGTCGACCACGCCACGCCACTGGGACGAGGACACCTGGCGCGAGCTGCTGCTGGCCGGCGACGGGACCGGCGGCTCCGGCCAGGACGCGCTCGCGATGGGCGTCGCCGGGAACTGAGCGGTCGGCCCGTCAAGCGGCCGTGCGGTGGTGCGCACGATTGCAAGCATCTCCTGCAGTCGGGCAGGAACCGCGCCCCCGCGCGTGGAAGCACAGGGCGCTCCCGACCCGCTGGACCCCTCCCCGTGCGCACCCTCCGGACCTCCCTCATGGCCGCCGCGACGATGGTCGCCGCCCTGTCGACCCTCGCCGCCCCCGCCGTCGCCGCGAACCCCGTCTGTGCCGACCCGACGCCGCGTGAGCTCTGCGGCGGGCGCGTCTTCGCCGAGCCGCTGGAGTCGGCCACGGCCCTGACGTACGCCGGGGCGCTGGCCGGTATCGACCAGCTCGCCAGCGACCACCCGGACTGGATCACGGTCGACCGGATCGGCGACTCGGCCGACGACCTCGACCTCCTCGCCGTGGAGGTGACCGCGCCGGCCGACGCCGAGGGGGCACTGCCGGTCGCCGACCGACGGGTCGTGCTGGTCAACCAGTCGATCCACGGCAACGAGCCCGGCGGCCGTGAGGGCGGTCTGCGCTACCTCGAGGACCTCGTCACCGACCGGGACCCCGACCGCACCGCCCTGCTCGGACAGGTCCGGCTCGTCCAGACGTTCATCAACCCCGACGGCTGGGCCGCCGGGGACCACGACCACGTCCAGACCGGCGGCGGCGCCTACCTCTGGATCCGCCAGAACGGCGAGGGTCCGTTCGGTGGCGCCGGCGACCTCGGCCTCGGGGTCGACCTCAACCGCCAGGCGCCGTGGCCCGGGCCGTCGCGGCGCGACCCGGCGCCGGCGGTCGCGCCCGAGGCGCAGGCCTACGTCGACTTCGTCCGCGACCTCGCGTCCGAGGCGGACATCGTGGCCGCCACCGACATCCACGGCGAGGTCGAGGACGCCGGCGCGCTGGTCATGCTGTCCGCCGGCGAGTACGACCTCGACGAGGCGATGAAGGCCCGGACGCAGGGCGACGCGATGGTCGACCGCCTCTTCGCCGAGCTGGACGACAGCCAGGCCACGATGCTCACCCAGGCGCTGGGCGAGTACCCCAACGGCAAGCTGATCGCCTCCTCGGAGTTCCTGGGCGGCGGGACGGACACCGGCTACTTCGGTGACTGGGTCTCGATGGCCTCCGGCGGCGACGCGGCGTCGCTGTCGACCATCGAGCTCTACAACTTCATCGGCTCGCCCGGCGTGAACTCGCTGACCGC
>CAYMGL010000227.1:0-4525 GCA_964389945.1 uncultured Actinomycetota bacterium | reverse complement strand
GAGGATCGCGTCGTTGTAGTCCTCGATCCACTGGAGGCTGATCTCCAGGGCCTGCTTGCCGTTGGGCCCCTCGTCCTCGGACTCGAAGTGGATCGGGTCGTGGACCTGCTCCGCCTTGCGGGTCGTGCGGACGTGGTCGACGAAGTCCTTCAGGCCACCGGGCGCGTGGAAGGTCGTGGTGTGCGGGACCTCCTCGTCGTCATCGCGCGGCCGCTCGTCGATGAGGTGGATCTTCAGCCCGGCGGTGAGGAAGGCGGTGTCCCGCAGGCGCCGCTCGATCGTGTCGGCGGTGAAGTGGACGGTCTCGAAGATCTCCTCGTCGGGCCAGAACGTGATCGTGGTGCCGTGGTCGTCGGTGGTACCGACCTGCTCGATCGGGCCGGCCGGGATGCCGCGGTGGTACTCCTGCCGGTGGATGCCACCGTCGCGGTGGATGACCGCCTCGAGCCGGCTCGACAGGGCGTTCACGACCGAGACACCGACGCCGTGCAGGCCACCGGAGACCGCATAGGCGTCGTTGTCGAACTTGCCGCCCGCGTGCAGGACGGTCATGACGACCTCGAGGGCCGACCTCCCCTGCTTCTCGTGCTTGTCGACGGGGATGCCCGAGCCGTCGTCGCGAACGCTCACGGCGCCGTCCTCGCGCAGCGTCACCCAGATCTCGGAGCAGCGGCCGGCGAGCGCCTCGTCGACCGAGTTGTCCACGACCTCCCAGATGAGGTGGTGCAGGCCCCGCGGGCCCGTCGACCCGATGTACATGCCGGGACGCTTGCGGACGGCCTCCAGGCCCTCCAGGACGGTGATGTTGCGAGCGCTGTACTCGCCTGGCACACGCACCGGGATGTCGTCGGCGGTGGGCTGCTGCGGGACGTCGGACACGTGGACACACCTACCGTCGGGAGACCGCGCACGACGAACAGCACGGGATCTGTCATCCTAGCCGGATCGCGCTGCTGGCTCCACGATGCTCCACAGGGCGCGCGACCCCCGTCCGGCTGGGTCGGGGCCGGGACCGGGTGTGAGCCGCCAGAGCGCAGTTCAGTCGCCCTCGAGCTCCTCGATGGTGCTCGGCCAGTCGTCCTTGAGCAGACGTGAGAGCGACCTGTCGGCAAGGATACGGCCTTCGGTCTGGCAGCCCGCGCAGTAGTTGGTCTCGTTGCTCGCGTACCGGATCCGCTGGACGGGGCTGCCACACACCGGACATGGCTGCTCGTAGCGGCCGTGGACCGCGAAGTCGGGCCGGAACGCGGTCACCTCGTCGGGGAACTCCTCGACCGCCTCGGCCACCAGCCGGTCGCGCCACGTCGTGAGCACCTCGTGGGTCGCCGCGTGCAGGCGGTCCAGCTCGGCGTCGTCGAGCTGCTGCGTCCGCCGGACCGGCGAGAGTCCAGCGGCGTGCAGGATCTCGTCGGAGAAGGCGTTGCCGATGCCGGCCAGGACGTGCTGGTCCGTCAGGGCTCGCTTGAGGGTCCGGTTCTGGGCGCGCAGGACCGCCCGGAACGCTGCGGCGTCGAGTTCGAGCGGCTCCGCCCCGCCACGGTCGTGCTCGGCCAGGGCCGCCTCCCCCTGTTCCACGTGCAACGACGCGCGCTTCTTGGTCCCGGCCTCGGTCAGCACGACCGTGCCGTCGGGCCAGTCGAAGGCGGCCAGCCCGATGCGGCCGGGGATCTTCGCACCCGGCTCCTTCCACCGCAGCCGGCCCGCGATCATCAGGTGCAGCACCAGCCAGAGGTCGTCCTCGAACCCCATGGCGATCCGCTTGCCGATGCGCCGCAGCTCCACGAGTCGACGACCGTGGACTGCCTCCAGTGGGGGGTCGAAGGTCCGCAGCAACGAGAAGCTGCGCAGGCGGACCTGCGTCAGCGGCTGGTCGAGGCACCGCGTCCGCAGGGCGGCGAGGTAGGCCTCGATGTCGGGGAGTTCGGGCATCGCGTGCAGGCTGGCGCACGAGTGGGCCGGCGGCAACCTCAGTCGTCGACGTCTCCCACCACGATGCGCACCTCGCGGACCGGCAGGCCCGTCTCGGCCACGACGCGTCCGGCGAGCTGCTCGGTCATGTACTGCAGCTGCGTCGCCCAGCGAGGTGCCTCCACGACCACCTGGAGCACGCCGCCGCGGAGCCGTCCCGGGCGGCTGCGACCTGCCAGCTGCTCCCCCACGATCGCCGGCCACGCCTCGTGCAGCCGAGCGGCGCGGACCTGCTCCTCCCAGCCCCGGGCACGCACGACGTCACCGAGCAGCCCGCCCAGCTCCTGCGGCCCCGGGACCGGACGGACCGTCTCGCCGTCGCCGACGACCACGGTCTCGTCGGTGACCTCCTCCTCGCGGACGGCCCGGTCGACCTCCGCGCGCTCACGCTCCTGGCGCCACCGTTCGCGCGCGTACTCGCGCCCCTCGTTGCTGCGCCAGCGCCGCCCGTCGTCTCGTCCCCCGCCGCTCACGAGCGTCGCCTGACCGTCGAGGCCCCGCCGTCGAGCGTCACGTCGTAGCGGACACCGTCGAGGGGCACGTCCGCCTCGACCGCCGCGGTCACCAGCACCTGATCGAAGTCCTCGCACGCCTCTGCCAGTCGCGCTCGGCGCGTCTCGTCGAGCTCGGCGAAGACGTCGTCCAGCAGCACGACCGGGCTGTCGCCGACCTCGGCCACCACGTCGTGGACACCGAGCTTGAGGGCCAGTGCGAGCGACCACGTCTCCCCGTGGCTCGCGTAGCCCCGCGCGGGCATCCGCCCGATCTGCAGCAGCAGCTCGTCGCGGTGCGGCCCGACCAGCGTCGTGCCGCGCCGCCGCTCGTCGGCCGCGGCATCGGCGATCGCCGCCGTCAGCGCCTCGTGCAGGGGCGCCGGGTCCGGGACCCCTGCGCCGACCTCGCCCACGACCTCCTCCCCCGTCGAGGACTGGTAGGTCAGCGTCACCGCCTCGGGCCGGTCCGCGACCGTCCGGTATGCCCGGTCGACGGGGCCGCTCAGGGCGTGGACCGCAGCGAGTCGCGCTGCCCAGACCGTGGCGCCGTGGTGGGCCAGCTGCTGGTCGAACACCACGAGGGTCGCATCCGCATCGCCGGCCCCACGCCGCTCCCCCTTGCGCAGCTGCTTGAGCAGGGCGTTGCGTTGCCGGAGGACGCGGTCGTACTCGCTCCGTGTCGCCGCATAGGCCGGACGTCGCTGCACGAGCAGGTCGTCGAGGAAGTCGCGCCGCTGCGCAGGCTCGTCCCGGACGATCGCGAGGTCCTCCGGTGCGAACAGGACAGCGCGGAGGACACCGACGGCGTCCGTGGCCCGCCGCACGTCCTGCCCGTCGACCCGGGTGCGGGTCCGGCGGCCGCTGCCGACCTCGAGCTCGACCGACCGGCGACGCCCCTCGTCGGTCCGCAGCAGCGCGCGGATGACGCCGACGTCCGGGCTGTCCTCGTCGCTGCTGGCCGGCACACGCACCAGCGGCGTGTCCGACGCGACCCGGTGCGACCCGCCGGTGGCCACCCGCTGGACCGCCTCGAGGAGGTTGGTCTTGCCCTGGCCGTTCTTGCCGACGAACAGCGAGACGCCCGGCTCGAGCAGCACGTCCGCGGCGACGTAGCTGCGCACGTCGACGAGGTGGAGCTCCTCGAGGTGCACCGTGGCCTCCCGGTCGCGCCTGCGGCCGGCCCGCGGGCGACGAGCCGGGTGGGGTCAGTTCACCCGCATCGGCATGAGCAGGTACGTGAGGTCGTCGACGGCCTCGTCGCCCTCCGGCTGCGGCTTGAGCACAGCCGGCTTGAGCCCGTCCCGCAGCTCGATGCGGATCTGCTCGGTCCCGGTCGCGTCCAGGCCGGCCAGGAGGTAGGTCGGGTTGAAGGCGATGGTCAGCCCCGCACCGTCGATGTCGGCGGGCAGCGCCTCGGCCGCGTCACCGAGCTCGCGGTTGCCGGCCTGCAGGTCGACGGTCCCGTCCTCGAAGGTCAGCTGGACCGGGGTGTTGGCCTGTCCGAGGGCAACGACCGCGACGCGCTGGAGCGCATCGACCAGCGCCGGTCGGTCCAGGATCACTGCGGTCTCGTGACCGTCCGGCAGCAGCTTCTCGTAGCTCGGGAACTGCCCGTCGATCAGGTTGGTCGTCAGTCGACGATCGCCGAGCAGGAACGAGGCCTTGTCCTCCTCGAAGACCAGCGTCACGGACCCGCCGGCCTCGGCGCCGGCCTTGGCGGCCTCGCTGAGGGCGCGGGCCGGGACCAGCACGCTGGCCGCGACCTGCTCGTCCCAGGGCAGCTTGCGGACGGCGAGGCGGTAGCTGTCGGTCGCCGCGGCGGTCAGGACGCCGTCCGCCGCGTCCAGCTGCACACCGGTCAGCACCGGCCGGGCGACGTCGGTGCTGGCGGCGCGAGCGACCTGGGTCACGAGCCGGTTGAAGCTGTCGGCCTTGACGTTGCCGCGGGGTGCGTCGGGGTCCACCTCGGGCAGCGCGGGGAAGTCCTCGACCGGCATCGACCGGACCCGGAAGGTCGCACGACCGCAGGTGATCTCCACGCGGTCACCGGTGCCGTCGAGCTC
>CAYMGL010000226.1:2567-4543 GCA_964389945.1 uncultured Actinomycetota bacterium | reverse complement strand
ACCGACGACATCCACACGGCCCTGTCGCTCGCGTTCGACGCGACGGAGCTCGCCGACACGCCGGGCACGCGCGCGAACCTGCTCGAGCTCCTCGGGCGGAGCCCGGCAGTCGTCGGCGCCATCCGGCCGGAAGGCGCCGGCGGACTCGGGACCGTCAGTGTCTCGCCCGACGGTCGGACCCTGGCGACCTACGACGACACGAACACCCTGCGGTTCCTCGACGTCGGCACCCACGCCGTCCGAGCAGAGCTGCCGTTCCGTGACGTCCCGCTCCACCCGGACGAGGAGCTCCGGGGGACGACCGAGGGTGTCTTCGGGACGACAGCGTTCCATCCCACCGGCGGGCACGTGCTCGCGACCGTCACGACGCTCGGCGGACGACCGGTGCGCCTGCTCGACGCGGCGACCTTCGAGGAACTCCCCGAAGAGCGACAACCGTGGCTGCCGAGCGGCGGCGTCCTCCCGTGGGACGCGGCCTGGAGCCCCCAGGGCGACCGATTCGCTGTCGTCATGGATCGCTTCTCCCTGCTCGAGCCGCCGGCGCAGGACTCGCTGGTGCTGATCTGGGACGCCGACGACCTGTCGAACCCGACCGTGGTGGAGCTCCCGTCGGCCTCCCACTCCCTGGCGTGGTCGCCCGACGGACGGTGGCTCTACGTCGGCACCGAGGCACCACCGCCAGCAGCAGCGTCCTTCGAGGCGACCACGAGCGTCGTGGACACACACGCCGGCGTGGTCGCCCGCAGCATCGACGATGTCGGGCACCCCATCGCCCTCCATCCCGACGGGAACCTCCTTGCTGGGTCCCCGGGCAGATCCTCGCCCGGCGAGCTCGTCGTGGTGGACGTCACGGACGACTCGACGCACGCGCGGTTCGCGACAGGGACCGCGAACGTCGGCGCAGTCGACTACTCGGACGACGGCTCACGCCTCGCGGCCGGCGGTGACGACGGGTCGATCGTCGTCTGGGACGTGGACACCACCCGTGTCGTCGAACGCTTCGACGGCCACGGGGCGGCCGTCGGAGGGGTCGGGTTCACACCGGACGGCACCACGCTCGCCTCCGTCGGCGCGGACCGGCTGACCCTGCTCTGGGACCTCACCGGCCGTCGCCGGTTCGTCCAGCTGCTGGCGGACGTGCCGCAGGAGCCTGACGGGTCCGGCTTCTGGCAGGTCCGGCCCCTCGCGACCGTGTCGCCGTCGGGTGACAGGGTCATACACGTGGGAGCGTGGCGACGAGAGATCAGCAGCATCGGTGTGGCGGTCCAGGCCGTCGACGTGTCGAGCGAGACGATGACGGAGCCCGTCCCGTGGAGAACCACCTTCCCCTGGGTCAGCACCGCGTGGCTCGCCGACGACACGGTGCTGCTCGGTGACCGCGGCGACCTCGTCAGTGTCTGGAGCGTGCAGGGACGGCCAGCGCCAGAGAAGGAGGAGGAGCTCCGCCTCGCCCAGTTGAGCCGGCGACAGGGCAAGGCGGGCGGGGCCGGTCTCATCGGCGCACACCCGAGCGGCGACTGGATCGTCGCCGTGAGCGCGCAGGGCAGGTACGTGAGCGTCTGGTCGACGTCGACGTGGCAGCAGATCGGGTCGTCGTCCATGGGTCTCATCGATGGGGAACTCGAGGCCGAGGGTGTGCAACTGAGCCGGTACGGGATCCGGACGATCCCTGTCAGCACCGACGGGCAGCGTGCGGCGACCTTCGGCGGCAGGCACCCCAGGGTCGAGCACTCGGCCACGATCGTCGCGCCGCCCACCGACGTCCTCGTGCTCATCGACCTCGGCCGCGACCACGAGACCGACCGCAGGCAGGTGGCCCACTTCGTCGACCTCGACTTCGACGCCATCGCAGCCGCGTTCTCTCCCGACGACGAGACGCTGGCCGTGGTGGGGCGACGGGGCCATGTCGCACTCGTCGACGTCGCCACCGGCAAGCTCGTCGCACCGCCGGTCCCCGGCCACGACGGCGACGCCCG
>CAYMGL010000226.1:0-2467 GCA_964389945.1 uncultured Actinomycetota bacterium | reverse complement strand
GCCGCAGACGCACCTGACCTCGCCTCGTGTCGTGCTTCGCCCGTGGCTCAGCGGCCGACCGACCGCAGGTCGTTCATGTAGATCTCGCGCCCGGCGACGGGATCGATGCGACCCACCGACCGCAGGTCCTCCAGGTAGACGGTCCGCCACCGCTCGGTGGGCGAGATGCCGATCGACCGGAGGTCGTCGAAGTAGGTCTTCCGCCCGGCGACAGGATCGATGCGACCTACGGACCGCAGGTCCTCGAGGAAGACCTCCCGGCCGGCGGTGGGGTCGGGCGCCACGCCCGTCGCCGTGGCGGTCTCGGCCGCCTGTTCCGGGCTGGTGCCGCTGTCGCCCCCGAGGACGACGAGGGCCACGGCAGCCGTGAGCGCCGTCGCGATGCCGACCCAGACGACGAGCTGCCGCAGGAAGTGTGGTTCCGACTGCGGCGACGTGTCGCGTGCCGGTGCGGGCGACGGGATCGTCGGGGCCGCCCCACCGACCACGTCGTCGGTGCGTCGTTCCCTGGGTGTGGTGCGCGCTGCCATGATGGTTCTCCTCCCGGCCGCTGTCTGCGGCGTGACTGACGGGAGCACCGTCCGACGTGCGCGTTGCGGACGGCTGGGAACCCCGTCACAGTTCGGTTGCAGCCCGACGCACGCCGCCCGCCGTCCAGCAGTGCCCTAGGGCGTGGCGGGGGCGGGGCACGTGTCGACGTGGAGGTACTGCCGACACTCGGCGGCGGTCAGCGAGCGGGTCAGCCTCGACCTGGCGATGCGGACCAGGTCCTCCAGGTCCAGCGCCCAGACGCGGGCGACACCGGTCTCGGTGGACACGAGGCGATCACCCGACGGGCTGAACGCCACCGACCAGACCGGACCGTGGTGACCATCGAGGACGAGCCGCTCGGTGCCGGTCTCGGCGTCCCACAGTCGCACCGTGCCGTCGTGCCCGGCAGTGGCGATGAGCCTGCCGTCCGGTGAGAACGTGATGTCGTGGACCTCGCCGTCGTACCCCACGAGGTCCGCGACGTGCTCTGCAGTGTCCACGTCCCACACCGATGCACCACCCGCGACGTCGTGAGCGACGGCGATCCGCGCGCCGGTCGGATCGGCCGCCACCCGACGCCCGACGACGGGGAGGTCCGCCACGACCTCTCGCCCGGCGACGTCCCAGACCCGGACGGCAGGGAACGTGGGATCGGGGGGCCCCGCCCGCGAGCGGACCGTCACGAGCCGATCGCCGTCGGGGAGGAAGGCGACGTCCAGGGTCTGCGTGGCCGCATCCCCCTCGAGCACCGCGTACGGCTCCCGGTCACGGTCCACCACGCCGACCCGGCCGAGCACACGGCGGTCGTCGCCCGCCAGCGCCAACAGCGCACCGTCCGGACTCCAGGTGACCTGTCCGGAGTCCATGCTGGGGATCTCGACGACGCCGACCCCCTCCCCTGACCGCAGGTCCCAGAGCTGGACCCGGCTCGAGGCACCGCTGATGGTCGCGACGAACTCGCCCGACGGGTCGACCTCGATCACCCGCGCAGGCGGTTGCGCGTCGAGGTCCCGCGCAGACGCGTCGGCACCGAGTCGTGTCCGAGGCGCCCCCGTGGTCAGGTCCCACACCACCGCTGGCTCGTCCGTGCCGGAGGCGACGACGGCGCCGTCAGGCGTGAACGCGGCCGCCTGGGCCCCGCTCGTGGCCGTCGGCAGATTCGCCCACTCGGCACCCGCGGACACCCCGACGTCCCAGATCCTCGCCCACGTCGCCGTGAGGTCACCGGACAGCAGCCTGCTCCCGTCCGGGGAGAATGCGACGCCGGCGACGGGCCCCTGGGCCGCGAACGCCATCTGCTCCGCCGCCCCGGTCTCGGTGACACTGAAGATGCGGATGAAGCCGTCCCTCGATGCGGTGGCGACCCTGCCGCCGGCAGGGTCCCAGTCGAGGTCGTGGACGTCGCCCGTGTGCCCGGTGAGGCTGGCGTGCAGCGTCCCGGTCGCGGCGTCCGAGATGCGCACCGAGGCGCCGGCGCTGCTGCTGGCGATCCACCGGCCGTCCGGGCTCCAGGCCGCTGCCAGGGCGTTGGCTGTCGTGAGCGGCAGCTGGAGCACCCTCTCTCCGTCGCTCGCATCCACGACGAAGACCCCGAACCGGCTCGCGATCGCAACGCGCTCGCTGTCCGGGCTGAAGGACGTGCTGTGTCCCGGCGACTCGAGCCCAGCAACGACCTCCCGCACCGGGGCTTCGGCGTCCAGGTCCCGGATCCGCACGGTGAGCTCGTCGATCCAGGAGGCAGCGACCCTGGCCCCGTCCGGGCTGAACGACACACCCCAGACCTCGCCGCGCCCTACCAGTTGGCCACGCAGCTGGCCGGAGGCAACGTCCCACACCTGCACGAGACCGTCGTCGCCGGACGTGGCCAGCAGGCTCCCGTCGGGGCTGAACGTGATGTCATTGACATCGGCGTCGTGTCCCGGGAAGGACCGCACGG
>CAYMGL010000225.1:0-4552 GCA_964389945.1 uncultured Actinomycetota bacterium | reverse complement strand
GCAGCTCGTCGATGCGCTCCTCGATCGTGCCGGCGGTGACCATCTTGTGGACCGTCACCGGCCGGTCCTGGCCGATGCGGTGCGCACGGTCGGTGGCCTGCTGCTCGACGGCCGGGTTCCACCAGCGGTCGAAGTGCAGCACCTCGGTGGCGCGGGTGAGGTTCAGGCCCGAGCCGCCGGCCCGCAGCGAGACGAGCAGGATCGGCGGCGCGTCGTCGTCCTCCTGGAAGGCCTCGACCATCTCGTCGCGCTTGCCGAGTGGCGTGCCGCCGTGCAGGAACGGGACCGACGGGACGTCGAGCTCCTCCTCGAGGTGCTGGACGAGCAGGTCGCCCATCTCGCGGTACTGGGTGAAGACGATCGCGCGATCGCCGTTCGTCACGACCTCGCTGAGCAGCTCGGTCGCACGCGTGAGCTTGCCGGAGCGGCCCGGCAGCCGGCCGTTGTCCCGCTGGTACTGCCGCGGGTGGTTGCAGATCTGCTTGAGCGCGGTCAGCAGTGCGAGGATCCGGCCGCGTCGCTCGAACGACGTGGTGCCCAGCCCCTTGCCGGTGAAGGCCTCCTCGACCGTCGCCTCGTACAGCGTCGCCTGCTCGCGGGTCAGCGTGCAGTGGACGGTCATCTCGGTCTTGGGCGGCAGGTCGACGCTGACGTCCGGGTCGTCCTTCTCGCGCCGGAGCACGAACGGGCTGATCAGCCGGCGCAGGCGGGTCGCGGCGTCGCGGTCGTGCCAGCGCTCGATCGGCACGGCGAAGCGCTGGTTGAAGTTCTTGCTCGTGCCGAGCAGGCCCGGCGTGGTGAGGTCGAGGATCGCCCAGAGCTCCGACAGGCGGTTCTCGATCGGCGTACCGGTGAGGGCGAACTTGACCCGTGCCTCGAGGCTGCGTGCCGCCTTCGCACCCTTCGAGGAGGCGTTCTTGACCTGCTGGGCCTCGTCGAAGATGACCATGTCCCACGGCACGTCCTCCAGCAGGTGCTGGTCGCGGCGGAGCAGCGCGTAGGACGTGACGACGACCATGCCCGGCTCGAAGGCCGAGCGGTAGTCGGGCCGGTCGGTGCCGTGGTGGCGCAGCACGTCGAGCGTGGGCGCGAACTTCTCCATCTCGCGCTGCCAGTTGCCGACCACCGACGTGGGGCAGACCACCAGGTGCGGGCGGTCGCCGGGCCGGTCGGTGATCGCGGCGATGGCCATCAGCGTCTTGCCCAGGCCCATCTCGTCGGCGAGGATCCCGCCGAGCCCGAGCTCGAGCAGCGACTGCATCCAGCCGACGCCGCGGACCTGGTAGTCACGCAGGTCACCCTCGATGTCGGTGATGGTCGCGTCGAGGCGGTCCGGGGCGGCGTGCAGCGTGTCGATGAGGTGGGCGAGCCTGCCCTCGGCGACGACGTCGACGTGCCCGAGCGACTCGTGCTCGGTCGCGCCGGCGAGCGCCGCTGCCAGCGCCTCGGTGAGGTCCAGCGCACCGGTGTCGCCCTCGAGCTTGCGCAGCAGGTCGAGCTGGTCGTGGTCGATGCGCACCCACTGGCCCCGCCACCGCACGAGCGGCTGGCGCAGCTCGACCAGCTGGGTGAACTCCTCGCTGTTGAGCGCGTCGTCACCCAGCGCGATCTCGTAGGCGAAGTCGGCGACCGCACCCATCGAGAAGGGCGACTCGCCCTCGACCCGGTCGTCGCGGTCGACGTTGCCGCCGATGCGGATGCGGGCGCGCAGGCGCCGCTGGTCCGCCTCGCGCAGCTCCGGCGGGACCTGGACGCCGATGCCGGCCCCCGACAGGACGTCCACGCCCTCGCTGAGGAACTCCGCGACCTCGACGGGCGTGAGGTTGACGTGGGTCGGTGTCGCCTCCGACAGCAGGCGGTCGAGCGGCGAGAACAACCGGGCGGCGTTCGTGATCCCCCGGACGAGGACGTCCTGCGGGTCGAGGACCTCGCGCTCGCCGAGCTCCATCGGACCGACGCCGTGCGACCACACGTCCTCGGCCGGGATCGTCAGGTCGTTGTCCGCGGTGGCCTGGAGCAGGACGTCGACGCGCCACGGCTCGTCGGCGAGCTCCAGCTCGTCGGACGTCTGCTTCGTCGCCGGCGGCTTGAGCCGCAGGCAGAGCCGCGCGAGACCGCGCTCACGCACGCCGAGCAGCGGCCCGGCCCACTCGTCGATGCTCGCCGCGAGGTCGTCGGCGTCGATGCGCAGCTTGTCGATCGTCGGCTCGGAGCTGGCCAGCGCGTGCGGGAACATCTCGACCCACGGGCGCTTGTGGCCACGGCGCCGCACGTCGCGCTCGGGGCGCTGCCCTGAGCGGCCGCAGACGTCGGCGACCGCGTCGCAGAAGGACCGGAGCAGCGCGAGCGGCTCCCAGACCGCGTTGTCGTCCTCGTCGCGACGCAGGGCGTGGGCCGCCAGCGGCATGGCCTCCGCCAGGGCGGCCAGGCGCTCGTCGGCACCGGCGGCGATCCGCCAGTGCGCCGTGCCCATGGACTCCTCGTCGGCCCGCATGACCGGGACGATGCGACCGGCGGCCACGAACTCCAGCGCCAGCTTGGCCGCCGCGGACCACGCCAGCACCGACGCGCTGGGCCGCTTCCACGCGGGCCAGTCGGAGCCCGGCGGCAGTTCGGCGAGTCGGCGCAGGACCGGCAGCACGGGGATCGTGCGAGCACGCACGTCGGTGCGTACGAGCGTCGCGCCGTCCGGCTCGATCGTGCGCAGCGTCGTCGCCGTGCCGGCGGGCAGCCCGAGGGAGGCGGCCGCGGCACCGATGTCCTCGGGACCCCAGCACGCGAAGGCGCCACCGGCCGGCGCGAGCGTCGACGGGACGAAGGTCAGCTGGAGCGCGTCGTGGCCTGCGGTCGCCTGCACTCGTCCTCCTGGCGCGATCGACTGGTCTCGATGGGCATGCGGAACAGGCCAGTCTAATGGGCCCGTGTCGCCCCCAGATGTCGGGTCGGCCCGACGGGCGGGCCTGACTGCCCTGCTGACGTGACGTCACCGGGCAGCGACGGGCGGCAGGCGACCTGCGGCGCCCGGACGCAGGTCGGTGGCGGATGGGGAACCAGTCCCGTGACATGTGCGTTGTGCAGGGCGACACTCTCCCCACTCCCCCTCACTCTCCCCACCCCCTCCCTCCCGGAAAGGCAGCACGATGGCCCACCACGACGTCCTTGACCGGACCGCCCGTGCGGACCGCACCGAGCGCGAGCACGACGACCGCACGGCTGCCTACTTCGACTTCCTCGAGGGCGAGTTCCCCGACTGGCAGTTCGAGCTGGACAGCACCGCCACGTGGAGCGGCGACGCGAAGCCGCTGTGGATCGCCACCCGTGAGGGCCACCACCCCCAGTCGGCGTTGAGCGCCGCCAAGCTGCACCGCCGCCTCGAGGACTACGAGGCACGCCGCTCGGCCCGGTTCGCCGGCACCAACTGAGCGACCGGGAGCGTCGTGCAGCGCAGTTGGTCGGGGATCGTCGTCGCCGGCCTCGTGCTGGGCGCCTGCACGGCCCTGCCAGCGTCGGAGGTGGCCGGGCCGCGCCGTGCCGCTCCCACGGCCGCCGCGGCTGACCCCAGCAGCGCGGACACGACGCCGAGCGCCGCACCGTCACCGACGGCCGCAGCCTCGCCGAGCCCCGCCCCGTCGCCCGAGCCCACGTTCGCCGACGCCGCGATCATCCTGCGTGACGACGACGGCTTCTCGGCCGGCGCGGTCGCAGGAATCGAGGAGCTCGCGGGCGTCGCCCGGCTGGGTGGGTCGCGCAACGACGAGGTGGCGCTGTGGGCGTCGGACGCGAGCGACGGGACGGCCGTCGACCGCTTCACCGACGGGTTCAAGGTGCTCGTCACGGCCCGGGTCGACGAGGCCGCGCTACCGGGGCCCCGCCTGGCCCGCGGTGAGGTGCTGCTCACGCCGGCCGGTGTCGGGCTGCGCGACGGCCTCGACGTCGGCGGCACGCTCGTGGTCGGGCCCGACCGCACGACGCTCACCGTCGCCGCCGTCGGCGCCGACCAGGAGCCCTACGGCAGTGCCGAGCTGGTGCTGCACCCCGACGACGCCGACGCGGTCGGCCTCGAGCCGCTCGACCGGCTCTTCCTGCTGCTGCAGGAGGACGTCGACGTCGAGGCGGTCGCCGACCGGGCCCGACAGCTGCTCGGCACCGACGAGCCGCGGGCGGTCGAGGTGCGTGAGCTGCGCCCCGGCCGCGGGCGGCGGACCCTGTCGGTCACCGAGGCCAAGGAGCGCTTCGGCGAGTTCGCCTTCCGCGACCTGCCCGGCACGCGGGACATCGACCAGGAGCAGGCCTGGATCGACGCGAACATCGTGACCGAGCGGGTCCCACTGCTCGGCGAGGTCCGCTGCCACCGAGCCGTCCTCGACGACCTGCGCGCCGCGCTCGACGCGGTCGTCGCCGCCGGGTTCGAGGACTGGGCCGACCCGTCCCGTCTGGGCGGGTGCTGGTACCCGCGGCGCATCAGCGAGCAGGGCAACCTCTCCAAGCACGCGTGGGGCATCGCGATCGACGTCAACGTCGACTTCTCGGTGCCCGGCGGCGGCGAGGTCCC
>CAYMGL010000224.1:0-4580 GCA_964389945.1 uncultured Actinomycetota bacterium | reverse complement strand
TTCGAGGGCCACGGCGTCCAGATCGTCGACATGACGCAGTTCACGGGAGCCGCCGGGCCGATCACGATCGACCTGGCCGGTCACATCGACGGCGTGGCGCAGTCGCACAACCTCTCGCTCAACGTCGACTCCGGGCGTCTCTACGTCGCCGGTGCCTTCCTCGGACTCGACGACTGCGACCTCACAGGCATCGGACTGGGCAGTGGTGGAGCCGTCATCTACGACGTGAGCCCCCCGGCGGCCGAGCCGATCTTCCTCGGCTGCCTTGACAACGAGCAGTACAACCACGATCTCCAGTGCGTCACGTACCACGGACCTGACGGCGACTACCAGGACCGCGAGATCTGCATCGGTTCCAACGAGAGCGCCCTGCGGATCTACGACGCGACCGACCCCAGCGCACCGCAGGTGCTCGCGACCCGGACCTACCTGGACCTCGACTTCTGCGCCGACCCGTGCCAACTCCCCAACTACTACACGCACCAGGGCTGGCTGACCGAGGACCACGCGTACTTCTTCCTCGGTGACGAGCTCGACGAGTACGCGGGGAACGCCGAGGAGCGCACCACGTACCTGTGGGACATGTCCGATCTCACCGACCCGCAGGTCATCGGCGTGCACACCGACGGCAACACGTCCATCGACCACAACATGTTCGTCGACGGGAACCTGCTCTACCAGGCGAACTACTCGTCCGGCCTGTGGATCTACGACACGTGGAAGGTCGAGCAGGGCCGCATGAAGGACCGCGGCTACTTCGACGTCTTCCCCAAGGACGACGTGACCGACTTCTTCGGCGCGTGGGGCACCTACCCGTACTTCGGTGACGGCAAGGTGCTCGTGAGCTCGAGCGACGAGGGACTGTTCGTCCTCCAGTCACGGGTGAAGTCCTCCGCGGACGA
This sequence comes from uncultured Actinomycetota bacterium, assembly GCA_964389945.1. Taxonomy (GTDB): domain Bacteria; phylum Actinomycetota; class Nitriliruptoria; order Nitriliruptorales; family Nitriliruptoraceae; genus JBFGFG01. The sequence continues at coordinate 3,678 of CAYMGL010000224.1, read as the reverse complement.
CAAGGGCCGCCGTCGCTGACACCGGCCGTCGAGTGTGCGCCAGACCTTCTCACGGAGGGCATGAAGCACACTCGACGGCGTCACGGGATGTACTGCTCCTCGATGGCGATCACGATGCCGTCCTCGAGCGTGAGCCAGAACGGCGCGTACCAGAGCGACCCGCCCTCACCGGCGGGGCCGCCAGCGAGGTAGTCGGGCAGCTCGGACCACGTGGCGGGGCCTGACTCGGCAGTCCCCGTCCCGGCGAGGTCGACCACCTCGACGGTGACGTCCCCGGCCACGGCGAGGGTGCGCAGACGGGCGTTCTCGTTGACGACGAGGTAGTCGTTGGGCGGACCGTCATCCTCGCCGTCCCAGGCAGCGCTGGCCTCCTCGCCGGTGAGGAACTGGACCAGGTCGAACGTGAGCGTGCGGGCGTCGACGTCGAGCGCGTGGAGGTAGACCGGGTGGCGGCCGTCATCGAGGTCGGTCGTGCTGAGGTCGGTGACGCCTCCGCCCTGGTTCCACGGGGCGAAGGACCGGTCGTAGACGCGGCAGCCGCCCGGGTCGTCGGACTCGCTGTTCGCCAGCGCAACCCAGTCCTCGCAGGAGCCGTCCAGCGTGATCGTCACGGTCGAGAGCGTGTCGTACTGCAGGGCCGTGCCGACGAGCCCCTGGACGAAGGTTGCCCCACCCGTCGTGGTCCCGAGCACCCCGACCTGCGGTCCAGCGAGGAGGTCGACGGTGACGCTGTCGTCGTCGGGGTCGACGCGCACGTCGCCGATCCGCACCACCTCCGGGTCGAGGATCCCGGTGATCCCGGACGTCACCGGGACGTCGTGGGCAGCCGGTCCGGCGGCCCATGCGTCGAGCGCCGACTGCACGGTGACCGCGTCGACCGACCCATCACCGCCCGGGAGGACCTCGACGGCGACGAACGGGTGGGCGACACCGTCGTCCAGCTGCCCCACGGCATCCCAGCAGAGCCACCAGACCTGGCCACCGGAACCGGACGGCGCCGCGTTCAGCCGCTCGTCGTCGTCGGCCGCACAGGCGGCCGCGACCTCGGACTCGCCCGTCGCCGGGAGCAGTGTCGGGACACCAGGGGCGTCCAGCTCCGTGATCGCGCCGTCCGCGAACTCGTCGGCCATGGCCGGCCGCACGACCAGCGGCGGCAGGAAGGCCTCGTCGTCCCGTCGACCGAGCAGGACCACCTCCCCGTCGGCGCTCGCCTCGATCGACGTCACCGTGCCGTCGACCCGCTGCATCCCGGCCGGGTCGGGGGTGGGCAGGAAGGTGACGGTGCCCGCGGGGTCCAGCGGCACCCGCACGATGCTCGACGTCCCGGCGTTGACCGTGTCGCCGGACGATGCCACAGCGAGCCAGACCTCGTCGGCGACGACGCCGATCGCGACCACCGTCCCGCCACCGACCGCGTCCGCCACCGGGACCTCACCCAGCAGGTCACGGGGCGCTTCGCCGTAGGGCACCAGCAGCACCAGCTGACCGTCACCGTCGGAGGACTGCGATGCCACGGACCCGAGCACGACGCCGTGCTCGGCGCCCTCGGCGAACCGGAACACCGCAGCCTCCGTCGGCAGGGCCGCAGCGACCAGGTCGAGCACGGACGACGTCACGATGCCGCTGGGACCGACCTCCCGGAGCACGGGACGCCCGTCGCTGCCGTCGGGACGGGGCTGGTCGACGACGACCGCGATGCCGTCCCCGGTCGTGCCGACCGGCAGCCATGACCGTGCGACCTCCGGATCCTGCTCGGGGAGCTCGCCGTCCAGCAGCAGCGTCCCGTCAGCGTCGCTGGTCCACACCCGACCCTCACGGTCGACGACCGGCTCGGCGAGCATCGGCGGGAGCGTCAGTTCGCGCGCGTCGGTGGTCCCGTCCGTGCGAGTGCGTTCGAGCACCCAGGTGTCGCGATCGGCCTCGTAGCGATGGAGGTGGACGTCCCGGCGGAGTTCCGCGGCCAGAGCCGCACGCGGTGTCGTCGCCCGGACGGGGGCGACGTCGGGTGCTTCGGTCGGCGGCGCCTCGTCGATGGGCCCGAGCTCGGACGGGTCGGGCTGCAGCCCGACGATGCCGATCGCGACGACCCCGAGCAGGGCCAGGGCACCGGCGCCGACGGCGACGTACCGCCCGACGGTGCGGCGGCGACCACGGGCGTGGACGGCGTCGACGTCGAGGTCGACGGTGGGCTCGCGACCGGCGTCGCGGAGCAGGGTGCTGAGGTCGTCCGTCATCGGCGGACCTCCTGGGTGTCGTTCGCGGCGGGGTCGAGGAGTGCACGGAGGCGTCCGGCGGCACGGTGGCTGCGCGACTTCACCGCCTCCTCGCTGATGCCGAGCTCGTGCGCCACCTCTGCGACGCTGAGCTCCATGTGGTGGCGCAGGACGAGGACCTCGCGGTCCCGCTCGGACAGGCGTTGCAGCGCCTGCCGGACGCCGTCCACCTCGGCGACGTCGGTGTCGTGGTGGACCGTCGCGTCGGGCCCGACCCGGGCCGCGGCGCGTCGACCGGCCTGCACCCGACGCCACCGCGAGGTCGCGAGGTTGCGGGCGACCCGCCGTGTCCACGCGCCGGGGGCGTCCATCTTCCGCACCCGCTCCCAGTGGCTGGCGGCGCGGACCAACGCCTCCTGCGCCAGCTCCTCGGCGACGTGGACGTCACCGGTGAGGAGGTCCAGCATCCGGACCAGACGGGGGAACTCGGTGGCGCAGAAGCGCTCGAGCTCCGGTGGTGCACTCACGACGTCGGCCTCCCGGGACCAGCGGCTGTCGTGCACCCACACGCACACCACGGGCACCCGGTTGCACCCTACGCCGCGGCCGTGCGGCGGACGCACGGCTCGACCCCGTAGCGTCGCACCCGAACAGTCGAGTGTGCCCCCAGCCGCCTCTCGGACTGCACGAGGCTCACTCGACGCGGACAGGAGGACGACGTGACGACCGCACTGGTGGTGCCGGTCCTCGACGAGGTCGCGACCGCCGACGAGACCGCGACGCTCGTGCACGCGTGTCTCGAGGCGGGGGTCGTCGACCGTGCCGTCGTCGTGGACGGGGGCTCCACCGACGGGACGCAGGCGGCGCTGCGCCGCCGCGGCGTCGAGGTCCTCGCCGCGATCGACCTGCCGCCCACCGGTCCCGTCCACGGGAAGGGGGACTCGGTGCGTCGCGCCACCGACGCGCTCGCCGCCGACCGCTACGTGCTGGTCGACGGCGACCTGCGCGGGATGGAGGTCGAGGCCGTCCGAGCGTTGCGCGACGCGTTGGACGATCCCGTCGTGCACCTCGCGAAGGCGTCGTTCCACCGGTTGCAGGCCGACGACGGCACCCACCGCGAGCTCGGTGGGCGGGTCACCGAGCTGCTCGCCCGACCCCTGCTGCACCGGTTCGCGCTCGACCTCGACCACGTGCACGTCCCGCTGTCCGGCCAGCAGGCGGTGCGCGGCACGACGCTGCGCTCGCTGCCGCTGCTGAGCGGGTACGGGCTCGAGCTCGGGCTGCTGCTCGCGGTCCGCGAACGCCATGGCCCCGCGGCCGTCGTCGACGTCCCGATCCCACCGATCAGCCACGACGCCAAGACCGACGCCTCGCTCGTCCCGATGGCGCACCAGGTGCTGGCCGCCGCGGCCTGGGGGCTCGGGCTGGACGGTGGGCCACCCTGCGACCCGACACTGGACCCCGG
>CAYMGL010000223.1:3572-4631 GCA_964389945.1 uncultured Actinomycetota bacterium | reverse complement strand
TCGACCTCGATCACCCGGTCCGACGGAAAAAACTCCGAGAAACCGGCCCTGAAATGGCCTCGGGACTTCACCACGACGGCCCGGGCAGCCGCGATATCCAGCCCCATCATCTCCAGGAACGCCGGATCGGCGCATTGTGTCCTGATCGATATGACCACGACCTTGATGCCGCCTATTTCCAGAAGGGCGGTAGGCCCGAGATTCATGCGGCGCCCGGCATAGAAGCCCCGGCGCCCGACGCAGTCGCCGTCGCGCACGCGGATCACCTTTGCCGGCGCTTCGAAACGCCGGGAAAATTCATCCGGCTCGACGCGGTTGAACACGGCATTGAACGCGGCGCCTTCGCCCAGCCGGGTTGCCTCGGCGGCAAGCGCCGGATCATTGATCACCCCGACAATCACGCCCGTGGCCCCGGCCTTGTACAGCGCTTCCAGTATCCACATTGTATTGCCATTGCCGCCGCCGCCGGGGTTGTCGGCAACATCCGCCAAAATGACCGGCTCGAGGCTCGGGTCATTGCCAACCGCAACAACACGCTCAACCGCTTCGTCCAGCGACGTCAGCTTCGGGGTGTAACGCTTGTGCTCGCGCCAGGCACGTTCGGCAATCTGTCCGGCAACGGCCTTGGCCGCTCCGCCCGCTGTACGGGCGGTCACGATGATGGCCAGACCGTTCTTGGGCGTATCGCTGTAGGCAAAGCCGCCGAGGATCGACACGTTCACAATATCGTCCGTGATCAGCCCCTGGCCGAAATTGATGAGGTCCGCGTAGGGGCCTTTCTCTGTCAACAGGGTCACGGTGGGCGGCGTAACCGGAAGCCGGAGGAATGCCACTTCGGGTTTCATCCCGGCAAGCAGCTCCTGCAGGACGTCGGCCGCCTCGGCGCCGCGCTCCAGCATGTCCACATGCGGGTTGGTGCGATAGGCCACGATCGTGTCCACGCTGTTCACCATGCGCTCGGATACGTTGCCGTGCAGATCGAGGGTGGCGACGATCGGCACGTCCGGTCCGACTATCGAGCGCACAAGCGCAAAGATCTCGCCGTCCGGATCCTTGTTC
>CAYMGL010000223.1:0-3472 GCA_964389945.1 uncultured Actinomycetota bacterium | reverse complement strand
TCGTGATCATCGCGCCATGATTGGAGATGTAGACAGCATCCAGCGGCATTTCGGCCTCCAGGCGACGCTTTATCTCATCGAACGAGGCCTGGAAGAAATCATGATCGAGCGGCCCGCCCGCTTCGACCAGTCCGACGAGGACGGGAACCGGAACCCAATCCATTTTGGAATTCATGCGCGCGGCAAAACCGCGGATTTCGGTTGGAAGCTTCGGGTCGGAACTGGCCAAATCTTCAAGGATTTCATCTCCGACCAGATATACCCGGCTCAGGTAATCTTCCTTGGTCGTAACCGGCGCGAACGCATTGCTTTCCAGCATGAGGCCAAGAATGGCGATACGGCGGGGACTGTTCTCGGGCATGGGGCCAGACCTTTCGGCAATTGTATAAGATTGCGAGTTTATCAGCACCGTCCGGAGCAAACCAATGCAAGCTGTGACTATCCCGATGCCGATCATGCATCAAAACGAACGTCGCGGGAAACGCCGGCTGCACATACCTGATCGGCATAACGGCATGCGATTTTAACATTCGCAATCGCGCCGGATACCGGCGATAATCGGGACAGCCTTCTTGCCTGTTCGCGCGCTCCACCGTGTTTTTTCGGAGAATACCATGACACCAGAAATTCGGCCCTATTGGAAAAATTACATCGGCGGGAAGTGGGTGGACGGATCGAACCGCGAACGTCTGGCCGTGACGAACCCCGCAACCGGCGGCCAGATATGCGAGGTTGCCCGGGGAACGGCCCGGGACATCGATGATGCGGTCGCCGCTGCCCGTGCCTGCTTTGCCTCGGGTGCCCTGGCGGACATGGCCCCGCATGAACGGGGCGCCCTGATGTTCCGCATCGCGGACGAACTTGAAAAGGCTGTGGACGAAATCGCCATGGTTGAATGCCTGGACAACGGCAAGACGCTGGCCAATGGGCGGGCCGAGGTGCCGCTGACGCAACGCTACCTGCGCTACTATGGCGGGCTGGCCGACAAGCTCGAGGGGCGCCAGATCCCGCTGGGAACCGGACTGCTGGATTACACGGTGAACGAGCCGTTTGGCGTATCCGCGCAGATCGTGCCCTGGAACGGGCCGCTTCCGGTGGGCGCGCGCTCCGTCGCCTGCGCGCTTGTCACCGGAAATACGGTCGTGCTGAAATCGCCGGAAGATTCGCCACTCAGCCTGTTCCTGTTCGCGGAGGCCTGCGGGCGGGCGGGCGTGCCCGCGGGGGCCGTCAACATCGTCTGCGGGCTGGGCGCAGAAGCCGGCGCCGCGCTTGCCGCGCATCGCGACATAGACCATATCGTGTTCACCGGATCGGTCGCGACCGGCAAAAGCGTGTTGCACGCGGCGGCCGAACGGGTGATCCCCTGCGTGATGGAACTGGGCGGAAAATCCGGCGCGATCGTCTTTCCCGATGCCGACCTCGATGCGGCGGCCACCAGTGCCGCCGCGGGCATTTTCAAACATGCCGGCCAGATCTGCTCGGCCGGATCGCGGCTGATCGTGCACCGTTCGGTCCATGACGAGCTGGTGTCGCGACTGGTTGCCAGGGCCGAGGCCCTCAGCGTCGGGCCGGGCATCGAGGGCTGCGACCTCGGGCCGCTGATTTCAATGCGCCAGCTCGAGGCGGTCGAGGCATTGTGCCGCGCCGGCGTCGAAGAAGGCGCCGTGCCGGCCACCGGCGGCGCGCGCGTCGCGGGGCTGGACGGGTTTTTCATGGCCCCCACTGTGTTCACCGGCGTGCGGCCGGACATGCGCATCGCGCAAGAGGAATTTTTCGGCCCTGTCGTCGTCGTGATCCCCTTCGACACGCCGGAAGAGGCAATCGCCATCGCCAACGGCACAGATTTCGGGCTGGCCGCCGGTGTCTATACGAAAGACCTGGCGCTGGCCCATACCACTGCCAGCCGTCTGGTGGCGGGGCAGGTCTATGTCAACCAGTGGTGGGCCGGGGGCATTGAAACGCCGTTCGGCGGCATGAAACGTTCGGGCTATGGCCGCGAAAAAGGACAGGAAGCCCTGCTGGGATACGTCCAGACCAAGAACATCGGTATCCGAATTTGAGAAACCCCGAAACGTTCGACCATGTGGTAATCGGCGCGGGCAGCGCGGGATCCGTCGTGGCGGGCCGGCTGTCAGAGAGCGGAGAGCATTCGCCAAATGCCAGGGTGTCGGAAGACCGGTGAAAATGCCGGCGCTAGACCACGTCGATATATCGTATCGGGTCCGAATATTTCCCGATCAGGAGGAAGATCGTTAACAACAAGACGGCGTAGATCAACATAAGGGCGATCATAGCGAGGGGCTTTGGCAGATGACGGGAGAGTATTCGGTAAATTGGTGTCATTTCATACCCAAAAGCTCAGAACGTGCAGCGCGACAGGTTTCGACAAGGAAAGCCATCCCAGCATGAGCAGCGGCGTCGCCACTCTTTCGAGACGCATTGGCAGCGGGGGATACAACGGCGCGAGAACGCGTGAACCGACTATGCCCGTCGCCTGCCAAATCGCCCAGAGTACATAATAGGCCGAAGTCTCGTGCCAAAGCCCTAAAACGATCATGGCCGCCAGAACACCCGCCACGGGCGAACGTGTCGCCATGGCTATCGGCTGATAAACATAGTCACGACACCACAGCGACAATGTCATGTGCCAGCGCGACCAGAACTCCACAAGGTTGGCGGAACTGAAGGGCCGGTTGAAGTTCTCTTCGATCCGAAGGCCGATCATAAGCGACAAGCCGATAGCCACGCTGCTCAGGCCCGAAAACACGAGGTAAAGCCCGATCCAGTCAAACGCGGACAGCGCCCATTGCAGCAGAAAACCCGGATGTGTCGTCCAAGCTCTCTGAAGCGGCGCGACGGCTTCGTTCACCATCCACATTCCCAATACAACCGCCGTGGCCATCCCCAACAGCGCCCTTTCGGCCCCTGCTGCCATATCGCTCGCAGAAGCGCGGCGACGCTGCCATTGCCGTTCGAAATTCGGGTAACGGTGTATCGGTCCGGTGACCATCGTCGGCGGAAAGAGGTTGTATTGCAGCAGCGCCCTGACCGAAGGCATACGATACCGCCCCATCCACCAGTCGAACATGACATGCAGGTTGCGAAGGGTGAAATAGGCCCCGCCGATCAAGGTGATCGTGTCGAGTTCCCTCAGCCAGAGCAGGGATGCGCTCGCCCCCGTCACAACGATGATCGTTGCAAGGTCTTTTTGGCCGGACCGGTCCCCGATGGCGGCGGCGGCCGAGATGGAACCTACAAGGGTGCACAACCAGATCAGACCCCACGGGGACAGAATGGCCAGGAGAACAGCCCCGACCACGGATGCAAGCGGCGCGGCGAGGTGCTGTGGCGTCACCGATGTTGCCAGCGCCAGCGCAAGAGAGGCGCAGAAAAAAATGATCAGCGCATCGGTCATGTTTTCGCTTCCAGCCACGCGGCCAACTCGCGCAGATAGCGTTCGCGGCCGGAGCGG
>CAYMGL010000222.1:0-4700 GCA_964389945.1 uncultured Actinomycetota bacterium | reverse complement strand
TCTACGTCGAGCCGCTGTTCCTCCAGGGTGACCAGTCCGACATCCCCGAGCTGGCCCGCGTGGTCCTCGTGATGGGGGACCGGGTCGTCTTCGAGCGCACGCTGGCCGAGGCGGTCGCCTCGCTCGTGGGCGCACCGGCACCCGACGTGGAGCGGCCACCGGCCGGCGACGGTGACGGTGACGGTGAGGCCGACGGCGGCGACGGCGAGGTCGACACGGACCTGCTGACGCAGGCCCTCGAGGCCTTCGCCCGTGCCCAGGAGGCGCTGGAGGAGGGGGACCTCGGGGAGTACCAGCGGCTGGTCGAGCAGGCACAGGAGCTCGTGGCCGAGGCGGTCGGCGACGATGCCCCCGCCGACCTGCAGCCGACGCCGGCACCGACCCCCGATGACGAGGCGTCACCCTCCGAGGAGGCCACGGAGGGCTGATGGGGACAGGCGCGACCTGAAGTGGTACCCGTGTCGGCCGACGGGAGTGGGACCGCCGGAGGGCGCTCGCGTCGGTGACGGGGAGGCTGGTTTGGACGCGCTGAACGACGTCCTGCGGTGGACCCAGAACCTCCTGTTCATCGCGATCGGCCTGTGGGCGCTGCGCCGCTGGCGGCGGTTCGGGACGCCGGCCAGTGCGTGGCTCGCGTGGACGTTCGGCACGCTCAGCGCCGTCGTCGCCGTCTCCGTCGTGGCCGAGCTGGCCGGGGTCGACCCGTTGCCCACGTGGCTGACCGGCATCGTCATCGGGCTGATCGTCACGTTCCCGTATCTGCTCCTGCGCTTCCACGACACGTTCGAGCCGGTCCCGCGGACGATCAGGCTGCTGGCCGGTGGGGTCGTCCCGCTGTTCGTCCTCGGTGGGTTCGTGCTCGACCTGCCCGGGGAGGGCGAGCCACTGACGGGGATCGCCCTCGTCTACGTCCTCGCGATCGTGCTGCACTGGGTCACCGTCCTGCCCTACATCGCCCGACGCTTCTGGACGGCGGGTCGTGCGCAGCCGACCCCGGCACGGCGGCGACTCCAGTGGCTCGCCGTCGGGTCGCTCGTCCTGGCCGTCTCGATCGTGTTCTCGGCGGCCCAGGGCGACAGCCCCGCGCTGAGCCTGGTCACCCAGCTGGTGGCCATGGGCTCGGCGACCGCCTTCCTGGTCGGGTTCGCCCCGCCCCGTCCGGTGCGCACGATCTGGCGACAGCCCGAGGAGGAGAAGATCGGGGCCGCCTCGCTGGAGCTGCTCACCGCCGAGACCCCGCAGGCCGTGGCCGCCGTCATCGCCCCGCTGATGCAGCACGTCGTCGCCGCGGACCGCGTCGTCCTGCGCCACCAGGGGGCGACGCTCGCCGAGACCGGCGCGGACCGTGCGGCGGCTGCCGGGCGGGAGCCCGTCTCGATCGAGATCGACGACGGCACGGCGGAGGTCTGGCCCAGCCGCTACACCCCCTTCTTCGGTGCCGACGAACTGGACGTGCTCGAGCGGATCGGTCGACTCGGCGACCTCGCCCTGACGCGCACCTCGCTGCTGGTGTCCGAGCGCGCCGCCCGGACCGAGCTCGAGGCCGTCAACGCTGAGCTGGAGGCGTTCGTCTACAGCGCGTCGCACGACCTGAAGAGCCCGACCATCGCGATCCTCAGCTACATCGAGATCCTCGAGGAGGAGTACGGCGAGCACCTCGACGAGCAGGGTCGCTACTACCTCCATCGCATGCGCAGCAACGGGACGTACATGGAGGCCCTGGTCCGCGACCTGCTGGAGCTGTCGCGGGTCGGGCGCCGCGACACCACGCCCGAGCGCGTCGACCTGTCGCACCTGCTGGACCAGGTGGCCGCGGACATGGGCGAGGAGCAGGTGGCACTGGTCGTCGGGGAGGTGCCGGTCCTCCACGTCAACGAGCTGCGCGCCCGCCAGCTGTTCCAGAACCTGGTCGGCAACGCCGTCAAGCACGCTGGCCGGGCGCCGGTCCGGGTCGACATCGAGCTCACCGAGACGCCGGTGGCCGGCGCCACCGTGCTCGTCCGTGACGACGGGCGCGGCGTGCCGGCCGAGTACCGCGAGCGGGTCTTCGGCGTCTTCGAGCAGCTGGAGGCCGACGAGGCGCGCGACGGGACCGGCATGGGGCTCGCCATCTGCCGCAAGATCATGGAGTCCTTCGGCGGCACGATCCACCTGACCGACCACGACGGTGGGGCCGAGTTCGCCCTGTGGTTCCCGCCGACGGCGCTCGACCACGACACCCAGGAACCGACCCCGCACGGAGCTCTCACATGACTGCGATCCGCATCCTCGTCGCCGAGGACAACGAGGACCACCGCTTCTTCATCAAGCGGGCGCTGCGCAACTCGTCCGACCGCGAGATCGCCATCGACACCGTCCGGGACGGGGCCGAGGCCCTGGCGTACCTGCGGGGCGACGAGGACGACGGTGAACGCCTCCTGCCGCACCTGCTCGTGCTCGACCTCAAGATGCCGAAGGTCGACGGCCACGAGGTGATCGCCGAGGTCCGTGCGGACGAGCGGCTGTGCGGACTCCCGATCGCCGTGCTCAGCTCCTCCGACCGCGAGGAGGACGTCCAGCGGGCGTACCGCTCGGGCGGGAACACCTACGTCGTCAAGGAGGCCGCGGACGGCCGGCTCGCCGAGGGGCTCGCCGGGCTGCGCAAGTTCTGGACCGAGGTCGCTGTGCTGCCGGACCCAGCGGCCTGACGGTGGCGCCCGTGGAGGTGCCCGTCGTCCCCCCCGCGGGTGGGGCGACACGCGGTGTGCACGTCCTGGTCGTCGACGACAGCACCGACCACCGCCTGCTGATGCAGCGGACGCTCCAGCAGGCCGGCTTCGTGGTCGACACCGCGGCGACGGCCGAGACGGCGCGTGACTCGCTGCACGACGGCGTCGTGGACCTCGTGTTGCTCGACTACCGGATGCCGGGTGCGTCGGGCATCGAGCTGCTGGCCGACATCGCCGACCTCGGGGCACCGCCGTCGGTGATCATGGTGACCGGTGCCGGCAACACCGACGTGGCGGTCGAGGCGATGCGCCTCGGCGCGATCGACTACGTCAGCAAGGACAGCGGCTACCTCGACGAGCTCCCGGAGATCGTGCTGCGCGCGTGGCGGCACCACGACCTGGCGAGCCGCGCCCGCGACCTGCATCGCCTCTCGCTGCTCGTCGCGTCGGCCGAGGACCGTGACGACCTGCTGGACGAGGTCCTCGCGGGCGCCGCGTCACTGCTGCGGACCACCGCCTGCGCACTGCTCGTCGAGGAGGACGGGCGGCTGCACCGCGCCGCGTCGTTGGGTGAGCTGCCCGACCTGCTGACCGACCTGGCGGGCGCAGCGGTCGCCGAGGTGTGTCGTGAGACCACGCCGAGGTACGACGGGGCGCGGCTGCTCGTCCCGCTCCCGCGCGGCGACGACACCTGCATCGGCCTGCTCGTCGCCTGGACGGACGCGATCCGCCAGCGCGACGAGGAGCTGGAGCTGGCAGCGGCCTTCGCCTCGTTCGCCGGCATCGCCCTGCGCAACCTGCAGCAGCGTGACCTCGAGCGGCAGCTGGTCGCCGAGCTCCAGCAGACGGTGGACGCGCGGCGGGACTTCATCACCTCGGTCTCGCACGAGCTGCGGACGCCGATGACCTCCATCGCCGGGTTCGCGACCACGCTGGTGGAGAACTGGGAGCGCCTCGACGCCGAGCAGCGGCTGGACATGATCCACCGGGTGAAGCGCAACAGTGAGGACCTGCGCGCCCTCGTCGAGGAGATGGTCGACCTGGCCGCGCTCGACCGCGGGCAGTCGGTCACCGTCACGCCGGAGGTCGTGGACGTCGCGGACCAGGTCGCCGACCTCGTCGCCGACTCGGCCGAGATCCTCGACGCCCGCCCGGTCGAGGTGGAGGTGCCGGCGGTGCTCGTCCGCGCCGACCCGGCCCTGCTCCGCCGGACGCTGCACAACCTGCTGACCAACGCCGTGAAGTACTCGGCCGACGACACGCCCGTGACAATCCGCGCGCACGTCGCCGACGAGCACGTGCGCGTCGAGGTCGAGGACCGGGGCATCGGCCTCGAGCCACGGGTCGCCGCCCGGGTCTTCGACCCGTTCTTCCGAGCCACGCCAGCGGTCGCGAACGCCGTCCGTGGGGCCGGGATCGGGCTCGCGCTGGTCAAGGAGTACGTCCGCCTCATGCAGGGCGAGGTGGGTGTCCGGTCGACCCCCGGTCGGGGCTCGACCTTCTGGTTCACCCTGCCGCAGGAGCTCGACGTGGACGCCGGTTTGGGGTCCGGGGACGAGGGCGTTACACTGGCCGATCCCGACGCGGGGTGGAGCAGTTCGGTCAGCTCGCCGGGCTCATAACCCGGAGGTCACAGGTTCAAATCCTGTCCCCGCTACTACGAAACGGTCCCATTTCACGGGGGCCGTTTCGTTTTGCAGCGAAGTCTCGGCAGGACGACTGAGTTCCTCGCACCTCGCCGTGGCTCGCGACGGTGCTCGCGGCTGTCCACGATCGACTGGAGATCCACGAGGCCGTCAGGTTCGGCGCAGGTGGGGCTGTGTCGGTTGTCGCCGTGGCGCAGGCGATCTCGGATCCGTCGGGCCCACGCGTCGCCGCCCATGCCATCCTTCGGTGGGCATACTTGGCACGATGGTGGTGGAGCCGCAGGAGGGTGGCCATGGCCGAGCACGTCACGTTCTTCAGGATGCGAACGCTGCCGGGGAAGGCGGC
>CAYMGL010000221.1:0-4714 GCA_964389945.1 uncultured Actinomycetota bacterium | reverse complement strand
GGCGGCGCGACGCCTCCTCGAGCAGGCGGGACACGGGTGCTCCGGGAGGTGGTGAGTGGCGGACCCGGCAGGGTACGACGGCACGCGTGACGAGCGAGCCGTGGGACACGTCCCGGGCGCCGACCCGGAGGTCCAGCACGTGCAGTTCGCCGTGAGCATCCCAACCGCCCTCGCCACCGCAGGGGCCTCCGTGCTGGGCGTGCTGGTCGTCGTGGTGCTGACCCGGATGAACGGGCTGCTGTCGTTCGCGAAGATGGCGCCGCACGACTTCGCGGCCACGATCGCGATCGGCTCGCTGCTCGCCACGGCTGCGGCCGGATCGATCCCGGTCGCCCAGGCACTCGTGGCGCTGGCGGCGGTGTTCGCGACGCAACGGGTGCTCCAGCGCTGGCGTCGACACGGCGGTGCGCGCCTGACCGACAACGAGCCGATGCTGCTGATGGCCGGCTCGGAGGTGCTGGAGGAGAACCTGCGGTCGACGGGCATCACCCGCGACGACCTGGTGGCCAAGCTCCGGGAGGCCAACGTGACCGACCCACGGCAGGTCTACGCGGTCGTGCTCGAGGCGACGGGCGACGTCTCGGTCCTCCACGGCGAGACGGCTCGTGCCCAGCTCGACACCAGCCTCCTGGACGGCGTCCGCGGCTGTCCCGACGAGACGACGCAGCCGACGTCGTGGGCGGCCGGCACGACCTCCTAGGCTGCCGACGCACGGGACGGGAGGAGCGTGCGGTGGACCCGGTGTACCGACCGGTCGTCCAGCTGGTCGTCAACGCGTACCGGCTGAAGCGGTGGGACCTGACCGTCACGGGGGGCGAGCACGTCCCGGAGCAGGGCCCCGCGATCATCGCGACCAACCACATCGGCTACCTCGACTTCACGGTCTCCGGCTACGCGGTGCGGCGTGTGACGCGCCGCAACCGGCTGGTGCGCTACGCCGCCAAGCAGGAGGTGTTCGACCACCCGGTCTCCGGGCCGCTCATGCGGGGCATGAAGCACATCCCGGTCGACCGTGGTGGCAACGTCGAGCGCACGATGCAGATGGCGGTCGACCACCTCGCACAGGGCGAGCTGGTCGGCATGTTCCCCGAGGCCACGATCAGCCGGTCGTTCGTCCCGCTGCCCGGCAAGACCGGCACGGTGCGCATGGCCCAGCGAGCCGGCGTCCCGATCGTGCCCGGTGCCATCTGGGGGTCCCAGCGGATCTGGACCAAGGGACGGCCGCGCGACCTGTCCAACGGTGTCGAGCTGACCGTCGACTTCGGGGCGCCCCTCACGGTGGCCCCCGACGAGGACGCCGAGGAGGCCACGGGGCGGCTGATGGCGAGCATCGGCGAGCTCGTCGACCGGGCCCAGCGGCGCTACCCGGTCACGCCGGAGCCCGGTGACGACTGGTGGCTCCCGGCACACCTCGGTGGCAGCGCACCCACCCCCCAGGAGGCAGCTGCACAGGCCGCGGACGAGGCCGCGGCACGACGCGCCCGGCGCCGCGCGGAGACCGAGGGGGCCGGCGACTGATGCGCGGGCTGGTCCTGGCCGACGTCGGCCGCATCGAGGTCCGCGACGACCTGGCCGACCCGGCCGTGGAGGCGCCGACCGACGCCGTCGTGGCGGTGCACCGGGCCGGCCTGTGCGGCTCGGACCTGCACCCGTGGGCCGGACGCGAGCCGTTCCTGCCGGGCGTCGTCCCGGGGCACGAGGCCGTCGGCGAGGTCGTCGCGATCGGTGCCGCCGTGCGCACCGTGGCGGTCGGCGACCGCGTCGTCGTGCCGTTCTCGACCTCGTGCGGCGACTGCGACCCGTGTCGCCGCGGCCTGTCGGCGCGGTGCACACGGGCGCAGCTGGTCGGGTGGGGGTCGCCCGACGGGACCCAGGTGCTCCACGGCGCACAGGCGGAGTCCGTCCGGGTCCCGGACGCCGACGGCACGCTGGTCACCGTGGACGACCGGACCGACGACGCCACCGCCGTCCTCCTCGCCGACAACCTGCCGACCGGGTGGTACGCGGCGCTTCGCGCCGACGTCCGGGCCGACGACCCGGTCGTCGTGCTCGGGTGCGGGACCGTGGGCTGCTGCACGATCGTCTCGCTGCACGCGCAGGGGGCCCGACCCGTGCTCGCCAGCGACCCGGTGGCTGGGCGGCGCGACCGCGCCGCGCGACTCGGCGCACGTGCGTGCGCCCCCGGGGACCTCGCCGAGGTGGTGGCCGAGGTCACGGGTGGGACGGGTGTGGCCGCCGTCGTCGACGCCGCGGGGACCGCCGCGTCGTTCGCCACGGCCGTCGACCTCGTCCGACCGGGCGGCACGGTCCAGGTCGTGGCGGTGCCGACGGCGCGCGACCTCCCCCTCTCCCCCGTCGTCGCGTACGACCGCAACCTCACGGTGCGCTTCGGTCGCGCTCCGGTGCGGTCGCTGCTGCCGAGCGTGCTGGACGCCGTCGCCGACGGTCGGCTGCGGGTCCCGACCGACCACGTCGTCAGCGGCCCGGCCCTGCCGCTGTCCGAGGGGCCGGCGGCGTACGAGCGCGCCGCAACGCCCGACGACGGGGTCGGCAAGCTCACCTTCGACCCCCGGCTGCCGGGAAGCGGCTCCTAGACTCGTCCCCCTCCCCCTGACGGAGCCACCGTGTCCGCCTCGCCCCTGCCCGACCTCGCCGAGCACGTCGTGTTCGTGACCGGGGGCAACTCCGGCCTCGGCCTCGAGACGGTGCGCGCGATCGCCGCCGAGGGGGCCCAGGTCGTCCTGACGGCCCGGTCACAGGACAAGGCCGACGCAGCGATCGCCGACGTGCAGCGCACCGTGCCGGGAGCGAGGCTCGAGGCACTGCTGCTCGACCTCGCCGACCTCGGGTCGGTGCGCGCGGCGGCCGACGCCTTCGCCGCCCGGTACGACTCGCTGGACGTCCTCGTCGCCAACGCCGGCGTGATGATGACGCCGCAGCGGAAGACCGCAGACGGCTTCGAGCTGCAGCTGGGGACCAACCACCTCGGCCACTTCGCGCTGATCGGCCAGCTGCTGCCGCTGCTGCTGGCCACCCCGGCCTCGCGCATCGTCACGGTCTCGTCGGGCGTGCACCACAGCGGCGAGATCGTGCTCGACGACCTCATGTTCGAGCGCCGTCGCTACTCGCCCGAGGCCGCCTACGCGCAGTCGAAGCTGGCCAACCTCTCCTTCGCCCTCGAGCTCCAGCGCCGCCTCGACATGGCGGACGCCGACACGATCTCGGTGGCCGCTCACCCCGGCTACAGCACGACGAACCTCCAGCGCACCGGCCCCGGCCAGCAGGCGGGCCTGCGGGGCGCGATCGTCAACCTCGCCATGCGCGTGGGCGACCTCGTCGCGCAGTCCGCGGCGGCCGGCGCCCGACCGCAGATCGCCGCGGCCACGGCGCCCGGCGTGACCGGTGGCACCTACCTCGGACCCTCCGGCCTGGGCGAGATGCGCGGGCGTGGGGTCACCCGTGCGCGGATCAACCCGAAGGCCCGCGACACGGCGACGGCGGTCGGGCTCTGGGAGGCGTCCCAGGAGCTCACCGGCGAGCGGTACGAGGCCCTCGTCGACTAGACCGCGACGTGCTCGGGCCGGCGCTGCCACGGCGCCAGCCGCTCGACGACGCGCAACGCCGCCACGAGGTCGTCCTCGGCGTGCCGCGGTGCGACCACCTGGACCGACAGCGGGAGCCGCTCGTCGTCGAGACCGGCGGGCACGGCGGCCGCCGGCAGTTCGGCGAGGTTCCACGCGGCCTCCATGGGCGCCCAGAACAGCCCCTGGGCGAAGTTCGCGACCCAGCCGCGTTCCCACCAGCCGTGGCCCCGCGTGGGCGGACCGGCCAACGCGGGCGTCAGCAGCAGGTCGTGGTCGCCGAACCACGCGTCCACCTTCGCCTTCCAGCGGTCCGCCTGCGCCTCGCGGACGGGGCGGACGCGCGACAGCGCCCGACCGATCGCTGCATGCGTGCGCGTGCGGGACTGCAGCGCGGCGATGTCCGCGCCGTGCCTGTCGATCTCCTGTGCGGTGCCGACCGTCCAGCGCAGGATCGCGTCGACGACGGCACGCACGTCGTAGGGCGGGTCCGCGCGCCGGACGTCGTGGCCGGCCGCCTGCAGCGCCCTGGCGACGCGCACGACGGCATCGCGTTGCGCACGGCCGATGAGGACACCCGGTGCCGGCGGTGCGATCGACACGGCGACGCGCAGCCGTCGTCCGGGCTCGCCGGCGTCGGCGAAGCGCTGCACCTTGCCCATGGCATCGAGCAGCAGCGCTGCGTCCTCGACGGTCGTGGCGACCGGTCCGTGCTGGGTCATGCCGAACCAGTGCTGGCCGTCGAGGTCACCGTCGACGGGCAGCAGGCCACGGCCGGGCTTGATCCCGACGAGGCCGGTCGCGGCGGCCGGGATCCGGATCGATCCCATGCCGTCGTTGGCGTGTGCGGCCGGGACGAGGCCGGCGGCCACGGCGGCGGCCGACCCGCCCGACGAGCCGCCGGCGACGCGCGAGGGGTCCCACGGGTTGCGTGCCGCCCCGTCGGGATCGTCGGAGGTGCCGAACACGCACAGCTCCGGGCACCGGGTCAGGCCGACGACGACCGCACCGGCATCGACCAGCCGCACCACCAGCTCGTCGTCGAAGCGCGCCGGCGTGGCCGGCAGCGCCCGGGAGCCGTTGCCGACCGGCTGTCCGCTGACCGCCGTGTTGTCCTTGATCGCGATCGGGAC
>CAYMGL010000220.1:0-4735 GCA_964389945.1 uncultured Actinomycetota bacterium | reverse complement strand
ACGAGGGCATCGCGGGCGAGACCTTCACCGACTACGACCCGGCCGGGTGGTTCCTCGTCGTCTGCGAGGGCAACTTCGAGGAGGCCGCCCCGACCGCCGCAATGCTGGACGCCGTCGCTGACGTCCTCGCGGCCGGCGCCGCACGGCACGCCGTGTCGCCGACGACGCTGGTGGGCCACCGCGACCGTGCCGCGACCGCGTGCCCGGGCGACAACCTGCAGGCCCAGCTGCCGGCGCTCGTCGCGATGGTGCAGGAACGGCTCGCCGCGGGCGGCGTCGTGCTGGAGGTCAGCGACGACCCGGTCCTGCTCCCCTGACTCAGCCGGGCATCGGCTGCGGACGGTCGTCGTCATCGCCCGTCGCCCGCTGCCGTGGTGGCTGCTGCCCGGTTGCGCGCCCCCGGCGCGCCTCCTCGACGAGGCGGTTCGCCGCTCGCGCATCGTCGTCGATGGCGTTGAGCTCGGCCCGAGCGGCGCGCAGGGACCGCAGGCGGTCGCGGGCGTCACGGATGGTCGCCGGTGCCGCGCTCGCCCCCACCTCCTCGGTGCGGTTGTCGACCGCCTCGGCGGCCAGGGCCACCAGCAGGTCGGCCAGGTCGCCGACCTGCCGGCGCAGCCGGGCGGACGGCTGCGCGCCGAGGTCGCTGGCGCGCTTGTCGGCGACCAGGAGCTGGCGCAGGTCGTCCACCATCGCCGACTGCTCGCCGATGGCGCTGCTGTCCACCAGTCCCTGCTGCGCGAGGTCCTCGACGAGCACCTGGGCCCGACGCAGCCGCTTCCAGTCGGCGACGAGGTCGGCCGGGATGTCGTCCTGCTCCTGCCGGGCGCGGCGAGCGGCCTCGGCCTCACGCCTGACCTCGCGGTCGCGGTCCCGCGTCCGCCACGCCCAGATCCCGGTCCCGACGGCCGGGAGCGCGATGCCGCCGAGCAGGACGGCCAGCGCCGTCCCGACGCCGCCGTCGATCGCGAGCTCGGTCGCCACGGCCCCACCGCCGAACACCGTCACCCACGTGGCGGAACCCCACAGTGCGACGTCACGCATCCGACGCCGGAAGGCGGGCAGGCGGGCGCGCCGACGGAGCTCGGCGTTGGCCCGGCTGGCCTTCCTCCTGGCATCGCCGACCGCGTCCTCCCACAGGTCCTCGAGGAGGTCGTCGAGGTCCACCGAGGCCCGCCTTCGTCGTCGCGTCGGTCACGATATGCCGTCGCCGGCCGGGGGGCGACCACCCACCAACCGTCCGCAAGCACGGCGGGAGTGCTCCTCGACCCGCCGTAGGCTCGTCGGCCCCCGCGACACGACGGAGCCCTCCCGTGCCAGCACCCTTCGCGATCGACCTGCGGTCCGACACCGTGACCCAGCCGGACGAGGCCATGCGCGCGGCAATGGCGGCGGCCGAGGTCGGCGACGACGTCCTCGAGGGCGACCCCACGGCGCTGGCGCTCGAGGAACGCGTCGCCGAGCTGCTCGGCAAGGAGGCCGGGGTCTTCGTCAGCTCCGGCACCCAGGGCAACCTCGTCGCCCAACTGACACACGGCACCTTCGGGAAGGCCGTCGTCGCTGGCAGGGCGATGCACATCCAGAACTGGGAGGCCGGCGGCCACGCGGTCGTCGGTGGCGCGCCGCTCGCCCTGCTCGACGAGGGCGACGACGGCGTCCCGGACCCGGCCGCAGTGGCCGCCCGCTGCGACGTGACGGACGACCCGCACGTCGCGCGCGTCGGGCTGGCGTGGGCGGAGAACTCCCACGGTGGCATGGGCGGGCTGCCGGTGACGCCGGGTGCGCTGGCCGGCTACCGCGCAGCGGTCCCCGACCACGTGCCGCTCCACAACGACGGGGCGCGGCTGCTCGACGCGGCCGTTGCACTGGACGTGGCGCCGCCTGCGCTCGTCGAGGCCGCCGACAGCTCGACCCTCTGCCTCTCCAAGGGCATCGGCTGCCCGGTGGGCACCGTCCTGGTCGGCTCAGCGGCCTTCGTCACCGAGGCGAGGCGAGCGCGCAAGCTGCTCGGCGGCGGCATGCGACAGTCCGGGATCCTCGCAGCCGCCGGCCTGCACGTGCTCGGTGAGGAGGGCCTGCCACGGACGCTCGAGGAGATCGCACGGTCGCACGAGCTCGCTCGGCGACTGGCGGACGTCCTGGCCGAGCTCGACGGCGTGACCGACCCCTACGACCCCACCGTGCCCTTCGACCCCGACGGCGTGCGGACCAACATCGTCCGCTTCGGGGTCGCCGGCGACCGCATGGCCCTCCTGGCTGCGCTCGACGGCGAGGGGATCGGTGCCCTGCGCTACGGCGCCGGCATCCGCATGGTCACCCACCGCCGCCTCACGGCCGCCGACGTCGAGCGCGTGGTGCAGGCCCTCCGCGACCACCTCACCTGAGCGTCGTCCGTCTGCTTCGCTGGTCGGTCCGCGACCACGAGGTGCCCGTGCCCACCACCCATGATGCGGTCCACGACCCCCGCAACGCCGACGTGCAGGTCTACGTCGGCGACGGACGGGCCACCGGCGACGACCAGTTCTCCCACCGCGACGAGGCATCGGTGTCGGTGTTCGACTCGGCCTTCCTCGTGGGCGACGGGATCTGGGAGGGCATCCGGCTGCACCACGGCCGGTTCGCGTTCCTCGACCTGCACCTGGACCGGATGTTCCGCGGGTTCGACGCGGTGTCGATGCCGCACCCGTTCGACCGCGACGGCGCCACGGCCCTGCTGCACGCGGTCGCCGACCGCAACGGCATGCACGACGGCGCCCACGTCCGCCTCATGGTCAGCCGCGGCCGCAAGACCACGCCGTCCCAGCACCCGGCCAACCTCACCGGCGACGGCCCGACCGTCGTCGTCATCGCCGAGCACAAGGCCGCGAACCCCGACGTCACGGCGCGCGGTGTGGCCCTGCGGACCGTGAGCGTGCGCCGGCCACCACCGGACACCCTCGACCAACGACTGAACTGCCACAGCAAGCTGCACGAGGTCGTCGCGCTCATCGAGGCGACCCGGGCCGGCGCGGACGAGGCGCTCATGCTCGACACCCACGGCAACGTGGCCACCTGCAACGCGACGAACTTCTTCGCCGTGATCGACGGGGTCGTCACCACCAGCGACGCCCGGCACAACCTCCCCGGGATCACCCGTCACGTGGTGCTGCGCGAGGCCCGGGCGGCCGGCCTGCCGGTCCACGAGGGGCCCTTCACGCCCGACGACCTGGACGGTGCGGAGGAAGCGTTCGTGACCGGCACGTTCGGCGCCCTGACGCCCGTCCGGGAGCTCGACGGCCGCGCGTTCGACCCGTTCCCCGGCCCGGTCACGCAGCGACTGCAGGCGCTGTACCGCGCCGCGATCGAGGCGGACGCGCCGACGTGCGAGGTGTGCCCATGACCCGGCTCGTCAACGTCTGGTCTGGGCCGCGCAACGTCTCGACGGCGCTGATGTACGCGTTCCGCGAGCGGCCTGACACCACCGTCGTCGACGAGCCGCTCTACGCCGCGTACCTCGCCCGCTTCCCCGAGATCGACCACCCCGGCCGCGACGAGGTGCTGGCGAGCCAGCCGACCGATCCGCGGGCCGTGGTCGAACGGCTGCTCTCCGACGACTGGCCGACCGAGGTGGTCGTCGCCAAGCAGATGGCGTCCCACCTCAACGGGATCGACACCGAGTGGCTCGACGACTGCGCCAACGTCATCCTCGTCCGCCCGCCCGAGCCGGTGATCGCCAGCTACACCGAGAAGGTCGCAGAGGCCACCGTCGACCAGCTCGGCTACACCACGCAGGCCGCCCTCGTCGAGCGCGCGCTGTCGCGGGGCGAGCGCCCGATCGTGCTCGAGACGTCACGGCTCCTGGCCGACCCGGCCCGCGTCCTGCGCCGCTGCTGCGAGCTGCTGGACCTGCCGTGGACCGAGCAGATGCTCACCTGGGACGCCGGCCCCGTCCCCGAGGACGGCGTGTGGGCGAAGCACTGGTACGCCCGGACGCACCTCTCGACCGGGTTCGGCCGACCGCGCGAGCGCGACCTCGACCTCCCCGACGAGCTCGCCGAGGTGGCCGCCGCGGCCCGCCCGCTCTACGACCGCATCGCCGCCCACGCACTGTGACCCACGTCGTCGGCGCTCGCCCTCGCTGCACCGCGACGGAGGCGAGGCGGGCAGAGGAGCCTCGCCGACCGAGTTCGCGAGCGCAGCGAGCGACAGGTCACGTGAGCAGGTCCGGGGTGAAGCCGGCCCGCACGGTGTTCTCGGTGACGACCACCGGGTTGACGAACTGGTGGAGGTAGTCCGGGCCGCCGGCCTTGCTGCCGACACCGGAGTGGCCGAAGCCACCGAAGGGCTGGCGGCCGACGACGGCACCGGTGGTCCCGCGGTTGACGTAGATGTTCCCTGCGCGCAACTGGCCGGTGACCCGCTCGATGTCACGCGCGGAGCGGGTGAACAGGCCTGCCGTGAGCCCGTACGGGGTGTCGTTGGCGATCGCCACGAGGTCGTCGAGGTCGCGCCCACGGATGACGGCGAGGATCGGGCCGAACTGCTCGTCGCGGACCAGCTGGTGGTCGTCCGGGAGGTCGGTGACGATCGTCGGCGGGACGAACCAGCCGTCCTCGGGGACGTCGCTGCGGTGGACGATGCGACCGGCGTCGGGCTGCGAGGCCGCGAGCAGCCGCTGGTGCGACTCCTCGTCGATCACCGGGCCGAGGTCGACCTCGCCGTCGCGCGGGTGGCCGACCAGCAGCTCCTTGGCGTGCGC
>CAYMGL010000219.1:0-4768 GCA_964389945.1 uncultured Actinomycetota bacterium | reverse complement strand
CAGGCCGCCGAGGGCGATGGGGCCGAACCCCGTCGCGTCGAGCCCGAGGCCGAAGCTGTCGGACAGCAGCACGAGCAGGCCGAACATCGCGATGTTGATGACGAGGAGGAACAGCCCCAGCGACAGCAGCACGGCTGGCAGGCTGAAGAACTTCACGACCGGCCGGACGAGCCCGTTGATGGCGGCGAGCACGAGCGCGAGGATGGCGAGCTCGACGTAGTCGCCACCGCCGTCGTAGGTGAGGCCGTCGACGAAGCGCACGGCCACCCAGATCGCCAGGGCGTTGACCCCCAGCTTGAGCAGCAAGTTGACCACGGACCCTCCGGAGGTGCGGCGGTGGCCGACCCTAGTCGGCATCGCCCGGCTCCCGCTCGGTGTGCGTGCGGTCCCGGTGCCGTTCGCAGGGCGTCCGGGTCATGCGGTCCTCGCGCACCACGGTCCCCACGGCCCGCCTTGCGTCACCACCCGCCGCCCGGATCGTTGCGCCCCACGACCAGCGGGCCGACCCACTGCCTCCGATCGCCTCGGGACCATCGTGCGACGACTCCTCTCCCTGCTCCTGCTGGGCGGCCTCGCGCTGTCCACGACCGCGTTCGCGCCGGCGCTGCCGGCCACCTCCGAGCAGCAGCCGGTGGTGTGCGTCAGGCTCCGTGACTGGCAGGTCCCGGTCGTCGGGATCACCTACGAGCCGCCCGCCGAGCGCTTCTGCGTCGAGGTCCGCGACGTCGTCGTCCCGGTGCCGGGCGGCAACCCGATGCCGGGGACGATCCCGGGGCCGGGACAGCACGAGTGACGGCCCTCGCGCCACGACCGGGTGCCGGGCCGCGGGGGACGGTCGAGGGTCTCGTCGCCGCGGCCGTCGACGGCGACGAGCGCGCCTGGGACGTGATCTGCAGCGTCCACCGTCCGCGGGTCCGGTCCGTGGCGCTGGCGCGGCTCCGGGACCCGCACGCGGCCGAGGACGTCGTGCAGGAGACGTTCCTGCGCGCCTGGACGCGGTTGCACCAGGTCGAGGACGCGCACCGGCTCGGTGCGTGGCTGCAGACGATCGCCGCGAACATCGCCGTCGACCACGTCCGGCGCCGGCGCGTGACGGCACCGCTCGCGGCGGCCGCGGGCACCCCGGCCCCCGGACGGAGCCACGACGAGCACGTCGTCGCCCAGGAGGAGGCCGCCGTCCTCCACGCACGGCTCGCCGAGCTCCGCGACGTCGACCGTCATGCGTTGTGGCAGCGCGACGGCCACGGTGTCCCGGTCGGCGAGCTCGCCGACGAGCTGGGGATGACGTCGGGCGCCGTGCGGGTGCTGCTCCACCGCGCCCGGCGACGGGTGCGCGAGGGCTACGGCCTCGTCACGGTGCCGCTGGCCGGGCTCGCGACGCGCGTGCGGGGCCGCACTGCGGGCCTGGGCGATGCCGTCCCCGCCGCCCTCGCAGCACCCGTGCTGGTCGTGGCCGTCGTCGTGGGCGTCACCGCGCCAGCCGGCGGTGGTGCCCCGCCGCCGGGCACGAGCACGACGGTCGCACCGACCAGCGCGGGAGCGCCGACGTCGACCACGCCGCCCGGTCCGGCGCCCGCTGACGCCGCGGTGCCCGCTGCCGCCCCTCGGGACGCCGCGCCCGTGACGACGCCGGCCGTCGCGCCGGGCGCACCCGCACCGTCGCCGACCCGGGCACCACGCGTCGACCTCGGCAACGAGTCGGCCGGCTTCGCGGACGATGCGCCGACCGACGACCGCGCCGACGTCGAGTCCGGGACCGCCGTGGGTCCCGTGGACGGGCTCGAGCTCTACCTCGAGGAGAGCGGCGTCGGCGAGCTGGGGCAGGACTGCCTGCTCTGCGACTGACGGTGCAGCCGACGGCCGCGGCCCGCGACGACGTGCCGCGGGCCGTCGGGGTCGGATGGCTCACGGGTAGCCGACGAAGGGCTCCGTGCCCGGGACGAGCTGGTAGTCCTGCGCGCCGTCGGCGTTGGCGTAGGCCAGGCCGAGCGCGAGGTCGCTGATGCCGTTGGACCCGGCCAGCGGGGCGATCGCGACCGTCGACGTCACGCCGAACGCGGCGCCGTCGCTGTCGAGGAAGCCGGAGCCGGAGTCACCGGGGATGCCCGGCGTCGCGGTGTAGACCGTGTGCGTCCACCCGTCGCCGGAGGTGCCGAGCGACACGCCGGTCTTCGGCGACAGCAGCGAGATGCCGAGGCGCAGGCTCGAGTTGCCGTAGCTGTAGACGTCCTCGCCGAAAGCAGTGGCTCCGCCGAGTCCGACCGGGCCGCCGATCGCGGGCACCGACGGGTTCACGCGGGCGTGGTCGTCGGGGTGGAGGCGCACGAGGGCGAAGTCGTTGTAGTCGCAGGCGTTCGCGTCGGTCTCGCCGCGCGCCGCCATCTCGGCCCAGGACGAGTAGGCGAGCGTGCCCGGTCGGGTCGCGCCGTCGATCTCGACCTCGGTGCCCAGCGGCAGCGAGCCGGCGTCGCAGCCGTTGGTGTCGGTCTGGCCGCCGGTGCCGGCACAGTGCGCGGCGTACCCGAGCAGCACGTCGTCACCCTGGGTGAAGACGAAGTTCGCGGTGCACTGGGCGCCGTCGGTGAACATCATCACGCCCGGGGTGATGGTGGCGTCGGCCGCGTCGGCCCACGCGTGGTCGGCGGCTGCCCCTGGGGCCGTCACGAGGGCGAGGGCTGCGACCAGCCCCGCCAGGACGGTCAGCGCGAGTGGTCGGGATCGGGTGGTGGGCATGGTCGTGCACTCCTCGTGAGGGTCGGGTCGTCGTGCACCAGCGGGACGAACCGACCCCGTGCGGCGTTAGCAGGACCTCGGCCACGTGCGCGCTCGCCGGACACAGGCGCACGGCAGCAGCGCGGCCGGCGGGCCCGGTCAGGCAGCGCGGCGGACGAACTCCAGCCAGTACGCCGTCGACAGGCCCAGCGAGGCGAGGTCGACGCGCTCGTCGGGTCCGTGGAACATCGCCGAGAACGCCCCGAGGTCGATCTCGCGGCTGAACAGCCCGGCGCCGTAGGCGTCGACGCCGCGACGACGGAAGTGCACCGCATCGGTCCCGCCCGCGACCATCCGCGGGACGGGCTTCGCCTCCGGGTGCGCCTCCAGGGCGAGGTCGCTCAGCAGGTCCCACCAGCGGTTGTCGGTGGGGGAGGTGGTGGCCGGCCGCGACTCGATCGACGGGTGCCAGCTGACGACGTCCTCGAGGCCCTCGAGGATCCCGGCGAGCTCGGCGTCGACGTCGTCGTCGTCCGCGCCGGGCAGCGTCCTGATGTCGAGCCGGATGTGGACCTCGTCGGGGATGACGTTGGTCTTGGACCCACCGCGGATCACGTTGGGCGAGAAGGTCGTGTGGGTCATCGCGTGCATCAGGGCGCGGTCGCCGCCGTGCTCCCACGTGTCGATCGTGTCCAGGACGCGGGCCGGGTCGAGCAGGGCGGCCTCGTGCTCGGCGTCCAGTCCCTGCATGCGGACCCAGGCCTCCCACTCGTCGCCGATGTTGGCGCCGGCGCGGTGGGCGGCCAGCCGTCGCACGACCTCGGCGGCGGTCACGATCGCGTTGTCGGAGCCGTAGGGACGTGACCCGTGCGAGGACGTCCCCCGGACCACGACGTCACGCCAGGCGACGCCCTTCTCGGCGTTGCTGATCGCGACGCGGGGCCCGCCGGCGGTGTGGGTCAGGATCCCGCCGGCCTCGGTGAGCACGACGTCGCAGGCCACGTCGTCCCAGTGGTGCTCGGTCAGCCAGCCGGCGCCGAGCTCGCCGCCGCCCTCCTCGTCGGCGACGGCCATGAACAGGACGCTCGCCCGCGGTCGTGGGCCGTCGGCGAGACGACGCAGGGCCACGGCCATCGAGGCGGTGAGGTTCAGCATGTCGATGGCGCCGCGGCCCCAGACCTCGCCGTCGATCACCTCGGCGGAGAACGGGTCGTGGCGCCAGCGCTCCGGCGTGACGGGGACCACGTCGGTGTGGCCCATCAGCCCGACGGTCGGTGCAGCGGGATCGGTGCCCTCCAACCGGGCCAGCAGGGACACCCGGCCGGGCACCGGTTCGTAGCGCTGCAACTCGACGCCGCGGCCGAGCAGGTACGCCTCGAGGACCGAGGCGTTGCGGTGCTCGTCGCCCGACGTGGGCGAGCCGTCGTTGACGCAGCGGTTGCGGATCAGGGCCTGCAGGAGCTCACGCGTCTCGTCGGCCGGGAGGTCGTCGGTGAGCGTCACGGACCCTCCTCGTCGCTGGTCGTCGTGCTGGCCGGTCGCGACCGCCGACCGTACTGGTCGGCGCAGTATCGTCGTCCGTCGCAGGGATCGACGGGAGCACCATGCGCCAGCTGAGCGGACTCGACAACGCCTTCCTCGCGCTCGAGGGTCCGGCCACGCCGTTGCACGTCACGTCGCTGACGGTGCTGGACGGCAGCAGCCTCCCCGAGGGCTTCGGCTACCAGACGGTGCTCGACCACATCGCCGACCGGATCCGTGGCATCCCGCAGTTCCGTGAGCGGCTCGAGCAGGTGCCGCTGGGCCTCGACCACCCCTACTGGCGCGTCGACGAGCACTTCGACCTCGAGTTCCACGTCCGCCACTCCGCCGCCCCGCCGCCGGGTGGGGACCACGAGCTGGCCGAGGTCGTCGCGCGCCTGCACGCCCGGCCGCTGGACCGGTCACGCCCGCTGTGGGAGATGTACGTGATCGAGGGGCTCGCAGGCGGCGACATCGGCCTGCTGACCAAGATGCACCACGCCGCGATCGACGGGGTGGCCGGCATCGAGCTCGC
>CAYMGL010000218.1:0-4774 GCA_964389945.1 uncultured Actinomycetota bacterium | reverse complement strand
CGCGGCGGTGTCGCCGTTTGACGGCGCGGCGGTGTCGCCGTCTGACGGCGCGGCGGTGTCGCCGTTCGGCCGCGCAGCGGGGGTGCCGTTCGGGCGGCTGCTCCCGGCGTCGCCGTGACTACCGTGCGCGGTGACTCGGAGGAGGGGCTGTGGCCGACACGGACGGACTGCGCGACGAACTGCTCGACGGCTACTCGTTCGCGAAGGACGACGGCCCCGAGCCGGCAGCGGCCCTGTTCGGTCGGCCGCTCACCAGCGACCTCGAGGACGTCCTGCCGGACGTCCCGATCCGGCTGCCGCTGTCGATGTTCAACCGCCACGGGCTGATCGCCGGCGCCACGGGCACGGGCAAGACCAAGACGCTGCAGCTCTTCGCCGAGCAGCTCTCCGAGCAGGGCGTGCCCGTCTTCCTGGCCGACCTCAAGGGCGACCTGACCGGGCTCGCCGACCCGGCCCAGCCGGCGCACGTCGACGGTTTCCTCACCGAGCGCATGACGACCATGGGGTTCGAGGTGGGGGCCGCCACCGACGAGCGCACCTCGGTCGACGCCCCGGACGCCAGCAACGACCCGCCGCTCTGGCGTCCCCGGAGCTTCCCGGTCGAGCTGCTCAGCCTCACCGGCACCGACGGCCACCAGCTGCGGGTGCCGTTGCGGGAGTTCGGCCCGCTCCTGCTCGCGAAGGTCATGGATGCCTCCGAGGTGCAGGAGTCGGTGCTCCAGGTCGTGTGGCAGTACGCGGCCGACCAGCACGCCGACGGGAAGGGGGACCACTTCGCGCTGGCCACCCTCGAGGACCTCGATGACGTCCTCCGCGGGCTCACGAGCGACGAGGGCGATGCCGCGCAGCAGGAGTACGGCGGCATGAGCACCCAGACGCTCAACGTGCTCCGACGCGAGCTGGTGGCGCTGAAGGGGCAGGGGGCCGACGCGTTCTTCGGCAGCCCCGGCTTCGACGTCACGACGCTGTGGGAGCCGCGGGACGGCGAGCCGTTCGGGGTCATCTCGATCCTGCGACTCGTGGACGTGCAGGCACGTCCACGGATCTTCTCCACGTTCCTCATGTGGCTGCTGTCGGCCGTCTATGCCAACGCCGAGGAGCTCGGTGATCCCGACCGCCCCAGGCTCGTGTTCTTCTTCGACGAGGCGCACCTGCTGTTCGAGGGTGCCAGCAAGGCCCTGCTCGAGCTCGTCGAGCTGACGGTGCGGATGATCCGCTCGAAGGGCATCGGCGTCTTCTTCGTCACCCAGCAGCCGACCGACCTGCCCGACGACGTGCTCGCGCAGCTCGGGACGCGGGCGCAGCACGCCCTGCGGGCGTTCACGCCCAAGGACCAGGCCGCGCTGAAGGCGACGGCAGCGACGTACCCCGTGACCGAGCACTACGACGTGCGCGAGACCCTGACGGGCCTGGGGATCGGGGAGGCCCTGCTGGTCGGGCTCGGGCGCAAGGGCGCCCCGACCCCGACGGCCGCTACCCGGCTCGTCGGGCCGCGCTCGTCGATGGACCCGGTCGACGCCGACCGTCTGGCCGAGCTCGTCGCGGCCTCCACCGAGCGCCTCGCCGGCGCCGAGGCCGTGGCGCCGACCCCGTCGCCCGACTCGGCGGACGACCTCGTCGCGGGATCAGCACCCACGCCCGCGGTGGCCTCGGCCACCGACGCCGTCGTGGCGGGGCCGGGCGAGCTGTTCCGTGCCCTGTCGCACCGCTGTGCACTGGTCCGTCCCGAGCGGCCGGTCAAGCGCACCGCCCGCGCCGTGCGCACCGCCGTCCCGGGAGCGTCACCCATGCGGCGCGACCTCACCCGGGAGGTCGTCGCGGTCGCTGGCGGCCTCGGCGAGCTGTCGCTGACCGCGGGCGAACTGCGGTTCGCGTCGTCGGCGGGGGCCTTCACCGTGCCCCGCAGCGACATCGACGAGCTGCAGTGGTTGCACGGGCTCGTCGTCGTCGGCAACGAGGCGTTCCTGCTCGACCCCGACGACCAGCTCGCGCTGCTGGCTGCGCTGGACCCCGCGTGGGGGAGCGAGGACCTCACCGCGCTCTCCCTGCCGCCGGACGACCTCCTCGACGAGCTGGCAGCGCTCGACGACGACGCGGTGACCGCGGCGACAGCCGCCGCGCAGGCAGCCGCCCCGCCGCCCGACGCCGCCGAGCGCATCGATGCGCCCGCACCCACGGCCACGGATGCGACCTCCGGGAGGAAGCCGTCGAAGCGCACGGCTGCGGAGGACGACGGACCCGGCGCCGGCAGCGTCGTGGCCGACGTCGCGTCGTCGCCGGTGGCCGAGGAGGTCGCCGCCACGCTGGGCAAGATGCTGGGCGTCAACAAGGGCACCACGCGCAGCCTCTTCCGGGCCTTCCGGAAGGGTCGGCGCTGACCGCCGGCGACGCGCGGTCCCGACGCCGTGGTGACAGTGGTTCACTGCTGGCCACGGACCCTGCAGGAGGGCTGCCATGAGCGCCCGCGTCATCGCCGTCGCCAACCAGAAGGGCGGCGTCGGCAAGACCACGACGACGATCAACGTCGCCGCGGCGATGGCCGAGCTCGGGCTCGCGGTCCTGACGGTCGACCTCGACCCGCAGGCCTGCATGACGTTCTCGCTCGGTTACGACCCGGACACCATCGAGCCGTCGCTGCACGACACGGTCGTCGGCCGGGCGGTCCTGGCCGAGACGATCCGTCAGCACGACGAGGTCGACGTCGTGCCGGCGACCATCGACCTGGCCGGCGCCGAGGTGACCCTGCTCAGCCGCACTGGTCGCGAGTACCTCCTGCGGGGGCAGCTCGCCGACCTGCTGCCCTCCTACGACGTCGTGCTGATCGACTGCGCCCCGTCGCTCGGGGTCCTGACGATCAACGGGCTGACCGCCGCCGACGAGGTCATCATCCCGGTCCAGTGCGAGACGCTGGCACACCGTGGCGTGTCGCAGCTGCTCGACACGATCGACGACGTCCGACGGCTCACCAACCGCGGCCTGACCAAGCGCGGTCTGGTCGCGACGATGTTCGACTCCCGGACCAACCACGCCAAGGAGGTCCTGCGCGACCTCATCGCGCGCTACGAGCTGCCCCTCATCGGCGCGCCGGTCCGCAAGTCCATCCGGTT
Organism: uncultured Actinomycetota bacterium; assembly: GCA_964389945.1. Classification (GTDB taxonomy): domain Bacteria; phylum Actinomycetota; class Nitriliruptoria; order Nitriliruptorales; family Nitriliruptoraceae; genus JBFGFG01. The sequence goes on along the minus strand of CAYMGL010000218.1, from coordinate 1,667 downwards.
CTCCGAGTCGCCCACCGGGGGCGAGTCGCTGCTCGCGTCGGGCGTCGACGTGCCGGGCGCCGCGGCGTACCGGGCGATCGCCCGCGAGCTGCTGGACATGGAGGTCCCGGAGGAGCTGCTGGCGGAGGCCGGTTGGGACGCGGCGCGGCGCGACGCCGTGCTGTCACCCCCTGCGGAGCAGGGCGAGGTCGCCGCGGCGGTGGACGGTGACGACACGCCGTCGACCAACGGCAGCGGCGGCCGCGACCTGCGCAGCCGTGACGACGGCGAGCTCAGCGTGCGCGAGCTCCAGCCGTGAGCGCCCACCAGGAGCGTGGGGACGGCGGTCGGACCAGTGACCGGCTGGGCCGGGTGAACCCCGGGCAGCGCCGGCCCCGGCAGGCCGACGGCAAGGAGGCGCTGTTCTCGACCTCCCCGCTCGCGCCCGAGACCTCGCAGCTGGACGTCGACTGTCGCCGCTGCGGCGCACAGACGGGTGTGGACCTGGTGGACGTGCCGAAGCTGCTCGTGCCACCGTTCCTGTGGAACCCGGCGTCCGGGTTCCTCTGGGGTCGCTGCCCCGCCTGCCGACACCGGGCGCGCCTGCGCATCCGGACCGGGCAGGCGCTCCGGGCGGTCTACGACATGCTGCCGTTCACCGACCGGAGCAGGTAGGCGGGGTCAGGGCAGCTGCTCGACCTCGACCCGGCGCTCGAGGCGCGGGTTGCCCTCGCCACGGGCGGACGCGCCGGAACGGGTCGTGCGCACCTTGCGGGGGAGGTCGACCTTGCCCGCGTCGTTGCTGCCGTTGCCGCCGCCGCGGTTGCTGCCGCCGCGGTTGCGGTTGTTCCCGCCCTTGTTGGTGCTCCGACTGCCGCCGCTCTTGCCGCCACCGCGGTTGCGGTTCCCGCTGCTGCCGCCGCGGTTGCGGTTGTCGTTGCCAGCGCCGTTGCTGCCGTTGTCGCCGCTGTTGCCCCCGCGACCGCGGGAGCGGTCACGCCGGGAGCGGTCGCGGCCGGACGCGTCGTCGTCCACCGGCTTGCCGCCACGGGCGCGGACGCGACCACCGGACGACGAGCTGCTGGAGGAGCTGCTGTCGCCGCCGCGGCTGCGCGACCGCGACGAGCGGGACCGCGAGTGGCCACCGTCGTCCTTCGACGACGAGCTGCCGGCGCGGGACCGCGAACGGCTCCGCCGGCGGTCGCTGTCGGTGTCGTCGCTGCCGCTGCTGGTGTCGTCGCGCTCCGCGGCACGCTCCTCGATGCGGGCGTCCAGGGACCGGCCGCGACGCCGGGTGCGGTCGCGGTCGCGGTCGTGGTCGGAGTCGAGGTCCGCGTCGTGCTTCTCGCCGCGGGGGTTGTCGAGGCTGCCCCTCGACCGGCTCCGCGACCCGCGACCGCCCGAACCGCCACCTGACCGCGAACCACCGGAGCGGCCCTTCGCCGACTTCGCGAGGTGGCCCCACGGGGTCTCCTCGGGGAGGTCGAACAGCTCGACGAGCTCGTCGGAGGTCGAGAAGATCTCCAGCGTCTCGTTGTCGGCCTGGTCGACGGCCTTCTTGATCATGTGCAGACGCGCGAGCTCGTTGTGCTCGGCGAAGGTGATCGCTGCACCCTTGGCGCCGGCACGTGCCGTGCGGCCGATGCGGTGCAGGTACATCGTCTCGTCGTCGGGCAGGTCGTAGTTGA
>CAYMGL010000217.1:0-4790 GCA_964389945.1 uncultured Actinomycetota bacterium | reverse complement strand
GGAGGTCGCCGCGGACCCGGACGGCTACATGACCGCCGCCGAGGTCGTCGCCCACCTCGAGGGGTACGTCCGCGACTTCGACCTGCCGGTCCGCGAGCACACGAGCGTCCAGCGCGTCACCCGCGCCGGCTCGCTGTTCCGGGTCACTTCCGACCGCGGCATGCACCTGGCGGACCAGGTGGTCGTCGCCACGGGCGCCACCGGCGTTCCGAACGTCCCCGGCTTCGCCGCACGCATCGACCCCCGCGTCGCGCAGCTGCACGCACGGGACTACCGCCGGCCGGACCAGCTGCGTCCCGGTGGCGTCCTGGTCGTCGGGGCCGCCGCGTCCGGGGTGCAGATCGCCGACGAGCTCGCACGGGCCGGCCGCGCGGTCACCCTCGCCGTCGGACGCCACACCCGGCTGCCACGGCGCTACCGCGGACGCGACATCCACGCGTGGCTGGAGGCGATCGGGGCGCTCGACCGCCCCGCCTCGACGTTCCCCGACCGGGGCGCGACCGAGCACGACCCCTCGCTCCAGCTCGTCGGCCGACCGACGTACGAGGACCTCGACCTCGCGACGCTGCAGCACGTCGGGGTGCGCCTCGCCGGCCGCGTCGTGCACGCCGACGACACCCGTGTCGCGTTCGCCGACGACCTGCCAGCGGTGGTGGCCGACGCCGACCAGCGACTGGGACGGCTGCTCGACCGCATCGACGACCACGTCGCCGCGACGTCGCCCGACGTCCCCGCCGCCGACCGTCCGGCACCGGTCGCCGTCCCACCGTCACCGGGCGTGATCGACCTCGAGACCGAGGACGTCACGACGGTCGTGTGGGCCACCGGGTACCGGCGCTCCTACCCGTGGCTCGACCTCGACGTCCTCGACGCACGGGGCGAGATCGCCCACGTCGACGGTGCCACCGCCGTCCCGGGCCTCCACGTGATCGGCATGCCGCTCACCCGGCGCCGCAACTCGACCTACCTGGGCGGCATCGGCACCGACGCCGAGCTGCTCGCCCGCGAGCTCACCCAGGGACTCGTCGGCGCACGGCCACGTGCAGCCGTCACCGTCAGGAGCACGTCATGACCACCTACGACGCGATCGTCGTCGGCGCACGCACCGCCGGTGCGGCCACGGCGCTCGGGCTCGCACGGCGCGGCCACCGGGTGCTGGTCCTCGACCGGGACCGGTACGGGACCGACACCCTGTCCACCCACGCGCTGCAGCGCGCAGCCGTCGTGCTGCTCGAGCGGTGGGGCCTGCTGGACGCGCTGCGACACGGCGGTACGCCACCGATCGACGCGGTGACCTTCGTCTACCAGGGGGCGGATCCCCACCGCGTCGAGCTGCGGGAGCCGCTCTACGGGCCGCGCCGGACGGTGCTCGACCCGCTGCTCGCGGATGCCGCGGTGGCAGCAGGCGCCGAGCTGCGCTGGCGCACCAGCGTGGAGGGCCTGCTGCGCGGGGACGACGGCCGTGTCCGCGGTGTCGTGGCCCGGCAGCCCGACGGCTCGACCGTCGAGGTCGAGGCAGCGATCACGATCGGTGCCGATGGTCGGAACTCCCGCGTGGCGCGCGCCGTGGGGGCGCCGACGACCCATCACGGTCGACACGCCGGCGCGTACGTCTACGCCCACGTCGACGGGGTCCCCCACGACGGCTACCGATGGCTGTACGGCGAGGGCGTCGCGGCCGGGATCGTCCCGACCGACGGTGGGTTGACGACCGTGTTCGTCGGCGCTGCCGCCGCCCGGTTCGACGACCTGCGGCGTGACCCCGCGACGTCGATCGACCGCATCCTGCGCACGATCGCACCGGCAGTCGCCGACGAGGTGCGCGCCGGGACCCGCGTCGGACCCGTCCGGGGCTTCCCCGGGGCGCCTGCCTGGCTGCGCCGCCCCCACGGTCCGGGGTGGGCCCTCGTCGGCGACGCAGGCTCCTTCAAGGACCCGATCAGCTCCCACGGCATCACCGACGCGTTCAAGGATGCCGAACTGCTCGTCGACGCCGTCTCGCAGGTCCTCGACGGCGAGCGTGGCGAGGGGGAAGCCCTCGCTGACTACGAACGGATGCGCGACGCGCTGACGCTGCCACTGCTACGGGCCGTGGAGCCGATCGCCTCCTACGCGTTGCCGGTCGCCGAGCTGCTGCCCCACCACCTCGCGCTCAGCGCGGCGATGAAGGAGGAGGCGACGGTCCTGCGCGACCGGTTCGCCCGGGCCGACGTCGCCGTGGACCAGACCCGCCTCGCGACCGCCTGACACCCGCTGACCACACGACCGGACGTCGTGCCGAGGAGCATCCCATGACTGCACCCACCATCGAACGAGATCGGACCGCGACCGACGACACGGGCGACGGCGCCGGCTCTCCGCGGGGACGTGATCCAGTGCTCGCGGGCCTGCGGGACATCCTGCCGGTCGTCGCCGCGGTGACACCGTTCGGCATCGTGGTCGGCGTCGCCCAGACGACCGCCGACGTGGACCTGCTGCCTGGCCTGGGCGCTGCCGTGCTGGTCTACGGCGGGTCGGCGCACCTGGCCACGCTCGGCGCCGTCGCCGCCGGGACCGCGTTCCTCGGCGCCGTCCTCACCGGTGTCCTCATCAACGCACGCCTGCTGCTGTACTCGGCCGACATCGCCACGGACTTCGAGGGCCAGCCGCTGTGGTTCCGCGTCGTCGGGTCGATGACGATCATCGACCAGACCTACGCGCTGCTGCGCAACGGCCTGGCGCACGGCACCGCGGGCCTGCGGCGCTACTGGCTCACGATCGGGTGGACGCTCGCAGCCGGCTGGCTCACCGCGATCACGGTCGGGGCCCGGCTCGGTGACGTCGTCCCGCCTGCCGTCTCGGTCGCGGCCGCACCCAAGGCGGTGTTCCTGGCGATGCTGCTGCCGCGCCTGGTCGACCACCGGATGCGCCGAGCCGTCGGCGCTGCCGCAGTCGTGGCGGTCCTCGGCCGCGGCCTCCCGGCGGGCCTGGGGCTCATCCTCGCCCTGCTCACGGCCATGGCCGTGTCACCGCGGCACGGCGTCGCTGCGGCACCCACGGCCACGGCCGACCACACCGATCGACCCACCACCAACGGGGAGCTCGTGCCATGCACCTCCTGACCATCATCCTCGTCGGCGCGCTGTCGCTGGCGTTCCGCCTGAGCTTCACCGTCCTCGCCGACCCGGACCGGCTCCCCGCCGCACTGCGTGACCGGCTCGACGTCGTCGGCCCGGCCACCTTCGGTGCGCTGATCGCCGGGTCCCTGGCCGGCTCGGTCGGCACCCCGCAGCTCGCCCCCGCAGTGGTCGGGCTGGCCGCCGCAGGTCTCGCCGCGCGGAGGTCGTCGCTGCTCCTGGTGCCCGTCCTCGCCGGCGTGGCCGTCACGACCGGGGTGGCTGCACTGCTCGGCGCGTCCTGACCGAACGAGCCGACCACTGGCCGGCGTGAGAGCGTCTGACCGTGACGGCCGCGACTCGGTCAGACGGTGCACGAGACGGGGCCGCTCTGGCAGAGTGGCACCGCGCATGCGGCTGCAGGGGTGAGCCATGGGTGATCGGGAGCGCAGCTACTCGTGGGAGGATCCGGCGAGCCTCGCGGCCGCCGGCATGCAGATGGCCGGGCTCGACTACCTGCGGGCGATGCGGGACGGTGACCTCCCCCATCCGCCGATCTGCGCCACGATCGGCTTTCGGTTCGTCGAGTTCGACGAGGGCGTGGCCGTCATGGAGCTCGAGCCCGGGGAGCACCAGTACAACCCGATCGGGACGGTCCACGGGAGTGTCATCGTGGCGCTGCTCGACTCCGTGGCTGGGAGCGCCGTGCACACGACACTGCCTGCTGGTGTCGGCTACACGACGGTCAGCCTGACGACGTCGTTCCTTCGTCCGGTCCGGGTCGACACCGGGACGCTGCGGGCGACCGGAACGCTCCTTCGAGCGGGTCGACGCATCGCACTGGCCGAGGCCGAGCTCGTGGACGGCAACGGCAGGCTCCACGGCCACGCGACCGCCAGCTGCATGATCCTCGGACGATGACCGGATCGGGCGTTGCGGAGCTGCCAGTCGAGGACGCCCACCTCCACTCGCCGGACGACGACGAGCAGGTCGGCGGGCCCCGTGGACCAGGCTCAGGACGAGGAACGGCAGGAGCTGGCACGGGAGAGCACGCCGTGCGTCCCTCAGGCGTCCGAACGGTTCCGGATCGCGACAGACCGAATACGTGGGCCATCGGTGGTGTGCCGGACGGTGTACCGCCAGCCCTGCTGGAGGAGGGCGACGCCGTCGGCATTCGTGAAGTCGAAGTCCACGTCCACGCTGGTCAGCACGTCGGTGAGTTGCTCGACCGTGGTCACGTCGAACTCGACGCCCACGATCCCTGCTGCCCGTGCCTGATCGCCCAGGACGCCGAGGTCATCGGCGAGCGGTCCGGCGTCCTCGTACGCCCAGGAGATCTCGTCGCGGAGGACGAGTGCCGGGAAGTCGTAGTGTCCGGTCGCGGCCTCGGTGGACCCGGTGGTGAACAGGTCGACGAGCGCATCGGCGTAGCCGCCGAAGAACGTGGCCATGTCGCTGGTGTCGGCTCCCACGGCCGTCTCCTTTGTCGCGTGGCCAGACGCTAGGCACGCGCAGCTGTGTCGTGGCCCGATCGCCCGACGGTGTGCGTTCCATCGGCGCATACGGTGCAGGTCCGCGCAGCCAACGGAGCCCCGTGTGCCCAATCGACTCGCTGATGCCACCTCGCCGTACCTGCTCCAGCACGCGGAGAACCCCGTCAACTGGTGGGAATGGGGCGAGGACGCCTTCGAGGAC
>CAYMGL010000216.1:0-4809 GCA_964389945.1 uncultured Actinomycetota bacterium | reverse complement strand
CCCGCTTCAACGTCCTCGTCGACATCCCCGACATCTCGGCGGACAAGACGTGGGTGGTCTACACCACCGACATCGAGCCGGACGAGGTCGCGCTCACCGGGACGCCGCTGACGTACTACGTCACCGCGTTCGTGGACGACGGCACCGGACCGGTGCCGGTCGAGGCAGGAACGAAGATCCTGCACTCGGACGACAACACCGACATCACGCCGACCGACGACACCTGTGCCACCGGCACGGGCGACGACCCGCGCACCGACGACGTCGTGGAGACCAACGTCTGCTCGTTCGTGGTCACCAGCGCGACGCCGGACCAGGTCACCACGCAGGTGGACGAGGTCCAGGCGCTGCTGGTCGACGCCTCTGGCGCCACCTGGGCGACGTTCGACGACCTGACGCTGCTCGTGACGCCTGACGGGTCGCGGACCTCCACCAAGGAGTGGATCGCGGTCCGCGTCGACGTGGACGCCGACGAGATCAACATCGCCAGTGAGGACCATGTCTTCACGGTCGACGTCGACGTCGTCACCGCCGCGGGGCCTGTCACGGCGCCCGACCACACGACCGTTGCGCTGAGCAGCACCGGCGTCGGCGCACTGGACGGGACGACCTGTGGGATCCCGGCCGGCACGATCGACGGCCGGTGCACCGCGACGGTCTCGTCCGACGTGCCCGGCCAGCGCAGCGTGACCGCCGAGTCGGTCATCTTCGAGTACGCCGGCAGCATGTTCGAGGTCGACCTCGACGGCACCGTCGGTGTCGCCGCCGGCCAGGACCGCACCGCGACCAAGACCTGGCGTGCCTACCGCGCGACCCTCGAGGACGACGGGCTCGAGCTCGTCCGCACCGAGCAGGTGTTCACTGTCACGATCGAGCAGACCGACGACGGCGTGACCTGGGTGGTCGTGCCGGACGGCACGGTCCCGACGGTGCAGTTCGACGGCGTCGGTGAGATCGTCGACGGTTCCTGCGACCCGGCCGACCCGGCCGCGCCCGCGGGCACCGTGGACGGTCAGTGCACCGTCGTCGTGAACTCGCCCGATGCCGGGAGCGGGACGCTGACCCTGAGCAGCATCACGGTCGACGTGCCCGAGGAGGACCGCTTCGGCGTCCTCGTCGACGTCGCCGACGTCCGTGACACCAAGATGTGGGTCGCGGTCCGCGCGGCGGTCTCGCCCGATGCCCTCAACGTCATCGGGGACCCGCACGACTTCGAGCTGTCGGCCGAGTACACGACCGACGGCACCACCTGGCAGGACGTGCCCGACGGCTCCGCGATCGCCTTCGGCAGCGACGGCGTCGACGGCTCGTCCGTCACGGGCGACGACTGCGACAGCACGGTCGGCGGTGCCTGCACCGTCACGGTCACCTCGCCGGTGACCGGCGACCGGAGCGTGTCGGTGACCGGCATCGACCTGGCGGCGATCACCGAGGTCGTCGGCGGCACCGAGCTCACACGCGACTTCGCGCTCGTGAACCTCGCGACCGACGCGACCGGCGTCCAGCCGGGCACCGACGTCGACGTCACCGCCACCAAGACGTGGGCCGGCTACGGCCTGCAGCTCACGCCCGACCGGGCCGTGAACCTGCTGCCGGTCGACCCCGACCACGTCTTCACGGCGATCCTGACCTCCACCGACACCGACGACGCACCGATCGCCGGGCAGGACCTCGACATCGCCATCAGCGGTGACGTGGGCACGATCACGGCCGTCGAGGCCGGCTCGGTCGACGCCGACGGTCTGGGTGCGACCTGCACCACGGACATCGACGGCACCTGTGACGTGACGGTCACCTCGACCACCCCGGGCGAGGCACAGCTCGTCGCGTCCTACCTCGCGACCGTTGGCGCCTCGGCCTCCGAGACGCTGACGACCGCACCGTCGACCAAGATCTGGACGACGTACCGCGTGACGGTGACGCCGGAGACGGCCGTCAACCTCGTCGACAACGTCCACCGCTTCACCGTCCTGGTCGAGGAGTCGACCTCGGACGGCTCGTGGACCCCGGTCGACGGCGCGGTGCCCAGCATCCAGGTCAGCGGCACGGGTCTCACGATCGACGCCAGCGACTGCAACGACGGCACTGCCGCCGACGGCACGTGTGTCGTCGACGTGACCAGCGCCACCGTGCAGGCCGTCACGCTCACCGCCACGTACGAGGCATCGGTGGACCAGTCCACCGCCGCCTTCAGCGACAGCGGCGACAAGCAGTGGATCGACTACTCGCTCGACGTGACGCCGGACTACGACGAGAACCTGACCGGGACGGAGCACACCTTCACGGTCACGATCGACACCACCTTCGTCGGTGAGGCAGGCGCGGTCACCGTGCCGGTCGTCGGGGCCTTCCCGACGCTCCAGCTCATCGGTCCGGGCAGCCCGGTCGTCGACGGCGACACGTGCACCACCCTGGGCACGGACGACGACGGCCAGTGCACGGTGACGATCTCGTCCGCCGTGCCGGGCCTGACCAACCTCAGCGCCACGTACCTGGGCACCGCGGCGGACGACGCCGAGGTGCGCGAGTACGGCGACACCGGTGACAAGCTGTGGGTCGACTACGAGCTCGTCATCACGCCGGACGTGGCCACGAACGTGGTCGGCGACCCGCACACCTTCACCGCGACGCTGACGGTCGACACCGGCGCGGGCTTCGGCCCGGCCGCCGGCGAGACGCTCCAGTTCTCGCTGGGCGGTGCGGGCGAGGCGACCGGCGGCGACGTCGACGGCGACCTGCGGTGCACCACCGACGAGAGTGGCCAGTGCGACATCGTCATCAACTCCGACGAGCCGGGCATCACGACGGTCGACGTCAGCTACGACGCCGAGGTCGGCGCCACCAGCGCCACGTTCACCGACCAGGGCGTCAAGCGCTGGGTGGACATCGAGCTGGTCAAGACCGCGGTCGTGGGTGACGGCTTCGGCGACGGCGACCTGGTCGCCGACCCGGAGACCGGCATCCCGTTCCTCTCCTTCAACTCGCTCGACCCGTCCTCCAAGGAGGCCGTGTTCGAGTACGAGATCACCAACCCGTCCGACGTGACGCTCATCGACGTCGTCCTGACCGACGACCGGCTCGGGCCGATCGACCTCACCGACTACCCGGACTGCCAGGTCCTGGACCCCGGTGAGACCTGCTACGCACGCGCATCGGAGTTCTTCGACTACGACGACGCGGTCGCCTCGCTCGGCCTGCCGATCACCAACGTCGGTCTCGTCACCGCGACCGGCGACGGCGAGGAGGTCAGCGACAACGACGACGCGGTCATCCGACTCGTCCCGGTGCTCGGGTTCAACTACCTCCTCGAGCTCACGCCGGACGTCGCGACCAACGCGGTCGACGACCCGCACACCTTCACGGCGACGCTGACGGTCGACACCGGCGAGGGCTTCGGCCCGGCCGCTGGCGAGACACTCCAGTTCACGATCGGGGGCGTCGGCGGGCCGACCGGCGGCGACGTCGACCTCGTCGACCTGACCTGCACGACCGACGTGAACGGGCAGTGCGACATCGTCATCAACTCCAGCGAGGCCGGCACCACCACGGTCGGGGTCACCTACGACAACGACGGCGAGACCGTCAGTGGTGTGTTCGCCGACTCCGGCGTCAAGCGCTGGGTCGACATCGAGCTGGTGAAGACGGCGGTCGTCGGTGACGGTCCCGAGGACGGCGACCTGGTCGCCGACCCGGCAACCGGCATCCCGTACCTGCAGTTCACCTTCGTGGAGCCGGGTCCGAAGACGGCGGTGTTCGAGTACGAGATCACCAACCCGTCGCCGGTCACCCTGGTCGACGTGGCCCTGACCGACGACCGCCTCGGCGACATCGACCTCTCGGCGTTCCCGGACTGCCAGGTCCTGGACCCGGGTGAGGTGTGCTACGCGTACGCCAGCGAGGACTTCGACTTCGACGCCGCCGTGGCCAGCGGGGGCGAGCCGATCACCAACATCGGCCTCGTCACCGCCACCGGCGACGGCGAGGACGTGTCCGACGAGGACGACGCCCAGATCCGGATCATCCCGGAGCAGGCGTACGTCTACGACCTCGTGCTCGACCCGCCGACGGCGACCAACGCCGTCAACGACCCGCACACCTTCACCGCGACACTGACGGTCGACACCGGCGAGGGCTTCGGCCCGGCCGCCGGTGAGACCCTCCAGTTCACGCTGGGTGGCGTCGGCGAGGTCGTCGGCGGTGACGTGGACGGCGGCCTGTCGTGCACCACCGACGAGAACGGCCAGTGCACGATCGTCATCAACAGCGACGAGGTCGGCGACTCGATCGTCGGCGTCACCTACGACAACGACGGCGAGTTCGTCAGCGGCACGTTCGCCGACGAGGGCGTCAAGACCTGGGTCGACATCGAGCTCGTCAAGACCGCGGTGACCGGCGACGGTCCCAGCGACGGTGACCTCGAGGCCGACCCGGAGGGCTTCCCGTTCCTGACGTTCAGCTCCAACGACCTCAGCCCGAAGACGGCGGTGTTCGAGTACCTCATCACCAACCCGTCCGACGTGCAGCTGGTCGACGTGGCGTTGACCGACGACCGCCTCGGCGACATCGACCTCTCGGCGTTCCCGGACTGCCAGGTCCTGGACCCGGGCGAGTCGTGCATCGCACGTGCGAGCGAGCAGTTCGACTACTTCGACGCGACCGCGGCTCTCGGTGACCTCATCACCAACATCGCGGTGGTGACCGCCACCGGTGACGGCGAGGAGGTCTCCGACACCGACGACGCCACGATCGTCCTCGTGCCCGTCCAGGGCAGCATCCTCATCGACCTCGTCAAGGACGTCGTCGAGGGTG
>CAYMGL010000215.1:0-4860 GCA_964389945.1 uncultured Actinomycetota bacterium | reverse complement strand
CGGACAGCGAGCCCATCCGCTTGATCATCTGCATCTGCTGGAGGAAGTCGTCGAGGGTGAACTCGCCCGACATGAGCTTGCCGGTGGCCTTGGTGGCCTCCTCCTCGGTGAACTCGTCCTCGGCCTTCTCGATCAGCGTGAGGACGTCACCCATGCCGAGGATGCGCGAGCTCATGCGGTCCGGGTGGAAGGCCTCGAACTCGTCGAGGTGCTCGCCGATCGACGCGAACATGATCGGGCGGTCGGTGACCTCACGGACGCTCAGCGCGGCACCGCCGCGGGCGTCACCGTCGAGCTTCGACAGCACGACGCCGTCGAAGCCGACCTGGGCGAGGAAGCTGGCCGCGACGTTGACCGCCTCCTGACCGATCATGGCGTCGATGACGAACAGCGTCACGTCGGCGTCGGTCACCTCACGGATGTCGCGGGCCTGGTCCATCAGCTCCTGGTCGACCTGCAGCCGGCCTGCGGTGTCGACGATGACGACGTCGCAGTTCTTCTCACGCGCCACCTGGACGGACTGCTCGGCCACCGGCACCGGGTCCCCGGAGGTGACGGGCGCGTGGACCGGCACGCCGACCTTCTCGGCGTTGACCTTCAGCTGCTCGACCGCGGCCGGGCGCTGGAGGTCGCACGCGACCAGCATCGGCGAGCGCCCCTTGGACTTCAGGTGCATCGCCAGCTTGGCCGCAGCCGTGGTCTTGCCGGAGCCCTGCAGGCCGGCCAGCACGATCACGTGCGGCGCGGTGCCCTTGAGGTGGAGCGGCACGGACTCGCCGCCCAGTGCCCTCGTCAGCTCGCGGTCGACGGCCTTGATGACCTGCTGTGACGGGTTGAGGGCCTTGGAGACGTCCTCGCCCACGATCGTCTCGCGCAGTCGCTCGACGAAACCCTTGACGACCTTGAAGTTGACGTCGGCCTCGAGCAGGGCCAGACGGATCTCCTTGAGGGTCGCGTCGACCGTCTTCTCGTCGAGGCGACCGCGCCCACGGACCTTGTCGAGGGCGCTGTCGAGTCGCTGGGCGAGAGTGTCGAACACGGCGGTTCCCGGCTGTCTGGAGGCTGGCGGCGGCACCGGTCGAGGGTAGCGACGGGGCCGCGAACGGCGTCGGACAGGCCTGTGCGGCACACGCGCGCCAGTGCGGCGACCGGGGTTTCGGTGCGACCTGACGGGGGCACCTGTCCGCCGTCACGCCTGATGGAAGGACCACCGTGACGACCGAGAACCATGAGCACACGACCCCCGAGCCCACGTCGGAGACGACGCGGGAACGTGAGGTCATCGTCACCAACGGCAACCCCGGCACCAACTGGGCCGGCGTCGTGGTCGGGATCCTGGCCGTGATCGTCTTCGGGCTCCTCGGCTACATGTTCATCGGCACGCTCGCCGGTGAGGACGGCGGCAGCCCCATGCCGGACGAGGTGAACGTCGACCTGGAGACGGGCGGCGAGGGCGGTGGTGCCGAGGGCTGACCCACGCAGCACACGGGACCGGAGCCGGCGCTGGTGCGCCGGCTCCGGTCGTGTCCGGACCGGTGCCACCGCACGGTCGCGCGCAGTCGGCGCCCGACCTCGTGGACGGGGGCGTGTGCACACGACCGGGGGGCACGTGTTGCGTGGCCCCGTCGTGGGGCCTGCCGGTCCTCCCAGGGTGGTCGCTGCGCCGCAACGGCCCCCCACCAGCCTCCTCACCGGCGTCGCAACGTCACGTCCCCACTCCCCGACCTCGTTGCGGCGCCGGTGTGGAGTTCGTCCGTCAGGAGGCGACGTCGGCGAACAGCCCCTCGACGAACAGGTCCGGGTCGAACGGGGCGAGGTCCTCCACGTCCTCCCCGAGACCGACGAGCTTCACGGGGATCCCCAGCTCACGCTGCACGGCCACGACGATGCCGCCCCGTGAGGACCCGTCGAGCTTCGTCAGCACGATCCCGGTGACGTCGACCGCCTCGGTGAACGCCTGCGCCTGGGCGATGCCGTTCTGACCCGTGGTGGCGTCGACCACGAGCAGGGTCTCCTCGAGGGGGCCGGACTGCTTCTCGACGACCCGCTTGACCTTGCCGAGCTCGTCCATGAGCTCGCGCTTGTTGTGCAGGCGCCCGGCGGTGTCGATGATGCAGAGCTCGGCGCCCTGCTCCCTCGCGGCGTGGTAGCCCTCGTAGGCGACCGAGGCGGGGTCGGTGCCCTCGACGTCACGGACGACCGGCTGGCCGGTGCGCTCGCCCCACAGCTCGAGCTGCTCGGCGGCGGCGGCGCGGAACGTGTCGGCGGCCGCGAGGACGGCGGTGCGTCCCGCGTCCTTCTCGACCATGGCCAGCTTGCCGATCGTCGTCGTCTTGCCGGCGCCGTTGACGCCGGTGACCAGCCACACGGTCGGGCCGTCGCCCTCGTTGCGGTGCAGCTCGCGGTCCGCGTCACCCAGCGCGTCGCGCAGCTGCTGCTTCAGCATGGCGAGCAGGTCGTCGGGCTCCGTCACGCCGTCCTCTCGGGCCGCGCGCCGCAGCTCCTCGACGATCTCCATCGTCGCGGTGACCCCGACGTCGGCCGTGATGAGTGCCTCCTCGAGCCCCTCCCAGGTGTCCTCGTCGACACCACCGCCGAACAGCTCGGCGACCCGGCTGCCCAGGACGTTGGAGGTCCGCGTCAGCCGGGCACGGAACCGCTCGGCGAGCGTGAGCTCGGGTTCGGGCTCCGAGGCCGGGACCGGCTCGGTGTCCGGCTCCTCCTCGAGGACCGTGACGCGTCCCCCGGGCTCGTCGACCGGCGTGTCCAGCACCTCGAGCCCGTCGGCGTCCTCGAGCTCGGCCGGTCGCTCCAGCGTGTCGCTGCCACCACCCCGGGTCCCGAGGTAGCCACCACCCGCGAGCAGGGCGACGACGACGGCGACGATGATCCCGACGGTGGTCCCGTCGACGCCGCCACCGGCGGCGGTCTCGGCGAGCAGGAGGTAGAGCACGCAGGTCCTCGGTGTGTGCGGGTGCACCTCGAACGCTAACGCCTCGGTCGTTCCGCATCCGCCGACGGCCCGGGCCGCGTAGCGTCACGCCACCGAGCCCGAGGTCCCCATGGACGAGGACGAACGCCCGCGGCGCACGAGCGTGCCCGACCTGGCTGGTGCCGTCGTGCTGGTGCCCCGCAGCCTCGACCCGAGCACGCTCCACCTGCCGACGCTGCTCGTCGCCCTCGCGGTCGGCGCCCTCGGGCTGCTTGCGCTGACCCTGGACGTCGTGGGTCCGACGTCCTCGCCCCTCGAGGCCGCCGGCGTCCTCGCGGTCGCGGTGCTCGTCGCCGGACGGCGTCGCCGCCGTCTCGCGCTGGGGGTCACCGCCGCCATCGTGCTCGTCGCGGTGGGTGTGCTCGTCAGCGACATCGGGGCCGGCGACGACTCGACCCGCTTCGCGGTGGCCCTCGGTGTGGTGCTGGCCGTGGCCGGCGCCGTCGTCCTGCAGCGGGCCTACGCCGAACGGGCCGTCGAGGGCGGTGAGGGGGTGCTGGAGCTCGGCGTGGTGCTCGTCGCCGTCGGCGGCCTGTGCGTCCTCACGCCGGAACAGGGCCTCTTCCTCCTCCAGCAGGTGGCCGCGTTCGCGTTGCTCGTGACGGCCGGCGCGCTGCTCGTCCGCGCCGGCGGGGGACGTGATCCGAGCAGGGCCGGGGCGGGGACGTGGTTCCGCAACCAGGCCCAGAGCTGGCAGGACCGGGCCGAGCTCGTGGACAGGTTGTCCTTCGAGGGCCCCGACGAGCGCACGCGGCTTGCACGCTTCCTCGCGCTCATGGCGTTCGCGTCGGTGCTGGCCTCGCTCGGTGTGATCGTGGACTCCACCGCGATCGTCATCGGGGCCATGCTCGTCGCCCCGCTGATGACCCCGCTGATGGCCGTGTCGCTCTCCCTCGCCGTCGGCTGGCCCCGTCGCGCGACGCGCGCCGGGCTGGTCGCGCTGGCCGGGGCCGTCCTGTCGGTCGGCATCGGCGTGGTCGTGGGCGCCGCGATCCCGCTCCCGCTGGGCCTGACGTCGAACCCACAGGTCCTGTCGCGCACGGCGCCGTCGCTGATCGACCTCGCCGTCGCGCTCGCCGCGGGCGGCGCGGGCGGGTTCGCGCTCGCCCGGCGCGACGTCGCGGACGCCCTGCCGGGCGTCGCGATCGCGATCTCGCTCGTGCCGCCGCTCACCGTCGTCGGGATCACGCTGCAGGCCCAGGAGTGGGTGCTCGCAGCGGGCGCGACCCTGCTCTTCGCCACGAACGTGACCAGCATCCTCGTCGCCGGGGCCGTCATCTTCGTGCTCACCGGCGTCGTGCCGGCGCGGCGGATCGGCGAGGCCTCGGCCCGGCGCACGGTCAGGCTGGTGGCGGTCGTCCTGCTGCTGCCGATCATCGGCGGCCTGGTCCTCAGCGGGCAGCGCCTGGTGGTCGCCGAGACCGAGCAGCAGCGGGCCCGCACGGCCGCCACCGCGTGGTTGGGGGAGAACGCGCCCGGTCTGCGGCTCGACCGCCTCACGGTCGGACCGCGGGTGGTGGTGCTGGAGGTGACCGGGAGCGAGGACGACCTGCCCGCCGTCGATCCCCTGGCGAGCGAGCTCTCCGGTGCGGTGGGACGGACCCTCGGCGCCCGCCTCGAGCTCACGCCGCGCGTCGTCGTCGAGAGCGGCCAGGCACCGTCCGACCCCTCGCCCTAGGCCGGGGTCGGCAGGTTCGGCTCGAGGGCGAGGCGGTCGTCACCGAGACGGTCGGCGACCACCTTCGTGACGCCGTCGCTGTTCATCGTGATGCCGTACAGCAGGTCGGCGACCTCCATCGACCGCTTCTGGTGGGTGACCATGATGATCTGGCTGTGGCCGCGGAACGACTCGATGACCCGGAGCAGCC
>CAYMGL010000214.1:0-4873 GCA_964389945.1 uncultured Actinomycetota bacterium | reverse complement strand
TGTGGCCGGCCGGGGCGGTCTGGCCCTTGCCGATGATCTCCTGCACCTGGTCGCGCACGGCCTGGAGCGAGATGTTGAGCGACTCGAGCGCCTTCGCCGCGACGCCCTCGCCCTCGTGGATCAGGCCGAGGAGGATGTGCTCGGTCCCGATGTAGTTGTGGTTGAGCATCCGCGCCTCTTCCTGGGCGAGGACGACCACACGGCGGGCTCGGTCCGTGAAGCGTTCGAACATGGTGCGTCTCCCTGGGGGCCGTCGTGCCGGGAGGCTGGCCCGTTGCTGGGGCGGCGAGTACCTCCCGAACGTAGGTCGCGGGAGGGGCGTCTGCCGAGTCAATCGATGCCCGTCCGGGCGGCAAGGGCCACAGGGCCCCGGGACCGGCGGGGGATGGTGAACGACCAGCGTGCCGCGAACGTTCCGGTCGGTCGAACCATCGGAGGGGGAACACGTCGGAACACCTCAGTCGCAGCGGCTCAGGCCGGAGGAACGAGGCACGGCGCGCGTCCATCGCCCGGCGGGGCGCGCAGGGAGGGGACGACGACGGCGACGGCGAAGCAGTCCCCGCCCCTCCTCGAGACGCCCTCCCCACCGACGGACCCGCCATGCATCGCACCGTGACCGCCACCGCCCTCGCCCTGTCGCTGCTCGGCGGGGTCGCCGCGGCGCCG
Source organism: uncultured Actinomycetota bacterium (assembly GCA_964389945.1). Lineage (GTDB taxonomy): Bacteria > Actinomycetota > Nitriliruptoria > Nitriliruptorales > Nitriliruptoraceae > JBFGFG01. The sequence continues at coordinate 4,207 of CAYMGL010000214.1, read as the reverse complement.
GCTGCGACCGACACGGAGGCACCGCGCCTGCGGGCCTTCTTCGCCGACTGGCGGCACGAGGCCGAGCAGGTGCACGTCAACGTCTTCGCCGACGACCGGAACGCCGGGGGCTCGACGATCACGGACATCGCGATCACGGTCGACGGCGAGCCGTTCGAGGTGCTGCCGCTGGACGGTGTGTACGACCAGGCGTACGAGGAGGTCGACGTCGACCTCGCGCCGACGACGATCGGCGAGGAGCTCGAGGTCTGCACGACCGCGACGGACGCGGCCGGGAACACGACCGAGACGCGCTGCGTCACGGTGTCGACCGGTGACCGGGCCGCGCCCTACACGACCTCTCGCCCCCGCACGACGCCGGAGCGTCCGCACCTCACCGACGAGATCGTGCTGTTCGGGACCTTCGAGGACGAGCGGTCCGCGATCGCGAGTGCCGCCTACACGGTCGACGGGGGCCCGATGCAGCCGATGGAGGCGGCCGACGGTGCGTTCGACGAGACCCGCGAGGTCGTGCGCGCCGACGTCGGCGTCCTCGCCGAAGGGACGTACCGACTCTGCGTGTACGCCGTCGACGAACACGGCAACTCCTCGGCCGACGAGCAGTCGGGGACGCCGATCGGCGACGCGGTCCCCCGCGAGTGCCTCGACGTCGAGGTGCGCGACCGCGTCGGCCCGCTGGTGACCGCGATCGGGCAGGCCCCGGCACCGGCCGCGTTCGGCGAGGAGGTCACCGTGCGCATCACGGTCGACGACCGCGGGCGCGGCGACTCCGACATCCGCAACACCCGGGTGACGGTCGACGGCGAGGAGCTCGCTCCGGTGTTCGGGACGTCGGACACGGGCCCACTGGCGACGATCCTCGTCCGTCTCGACGGCTTCGCCACGCCCGGCACCCACGAGGTCTGCGCGAAGGCGCGTGACGAGGCGTTCAACACCTCCGAGTGGACCTGCGCGACGATCGAGATCACCGACCGGATCGCCGTCGGCACGCTGTCGACGCGCAGCATGACCCGGCCGGAGGGCCACCTCGGACCGGGTGCCACGTTCACCGTCGACGCGAGCCAGTCACCGGACGGGACCGTCACGGGCGGCTTCACGTACAGCGAGCCCGGCATCGAGTTCGCCGCCGACCTGCCGACCGGCACCGTGTTCGAGGGACGCGACCTCGACCACCGCCTCCACGCGACGGGCACCGGCCTGCTCCACGGCCTGGTCACGTGCGACTACGAGCTGACCGTGCTCGACCACGCCGGCCAGGACGACGAGACCGACGTCCTGTTCCTCACGGTCACCTGCGACGGCACCACCGTCGTCGACGGCGGCGAGCCGGCGCAGGGCGGCGACGTCGAGGTCCGCGCCTGACGCGGGTGAGCCTCACCACTCGGTCGCGATGTACTGGGTCTCCGTGAACTCGTAGATGCCGTCGGTGGAGCCCTCGCGGCCGAGGCCGGACTGCTTCATCCCACCGAACGGTGCTGCCGGGTCGCTGACCAGCCCGCGGTTGAGGCCGATCATCCCCTGCTGGACGCGCTCGCTGACCGCGAGCCCGCGCTGCAGGTCCTCGGTGAAGACGTAGCCGGTCAGGCCCATCTCGGTGTCGTTGGCGTGCTCGAGCATGTCGTCGGTGTCGGTGAAGCCGATCAGCGGGGCCACCGGACCGAAGATCTCCTCGTCGGTGATGGGATCGCCGGGGTCCACGTCGCGCAGCACGGTGGGCGCGTAGAAGTGGCCCGGGCCGTCCAGCCGCTCGCCGCCGGTCACGACGCTGGCGCCGTTGGCCACGGCGTCCTGGACCAGCTGGTCGACGCGGTCCAGCGCGTCGGCGTCGATGAGCGGGCCGCAGCCGACGCCCTCGTCACGGCCGTTGCCGACGGTGGTGTCCGCCATGGCCCGCGCGAACGCCTCGCTGAACGCGTCCATGACGTCCTCGTGGACGAAGAACCGGTTGGCCGCGGTGCACGTCTCGGCCGAGTGCCGCATCTTCGCGAGCATCGCGCCCTCGACGGCCTTGTCGACGTCGGCGTCCTCGAACACGATGAACGGCGCGTTGCCACCCAGCTCCATGACGCTCTTGAGCACGCGCTGCGACGCGACCTCGAGCAGGCCACGGCCGACCTCCGTCGAGCCGGTGAACGAGATCATGCGGGTCGCGGTGTGCGAGGTCGCGGCGTCGAACCACGGGCCGCTGTCACCAGCGGGGGTGACGTTGATCGTGCCGGCCGGGAACCCGACCTCGTCGAACAGGTCTGCCAGCGCGAGCGACGTCAGCGGTGTCGCGGACGCCGGCTTGGCGACGACCGTGTTGCCCGCCGCCAGCGCGGGCGCGAGCTTGCGGGTCAGCATCGCCGCGGGGAAGTTCCACGGCGTCACCATCACGACGACGCCCACGGGCACGTGGTGGACGAGGATGCGCTTGTCAGCCGCCGGGGCGATGCCGACCTCACCGCGGATGCGGACCGCCTCCTCGCTGTTCCAGCGGAGGAACTCCGCGGCGTAGTCGACCTCGCCGGTCGCGTCCGACATGGGCTTGCCCGACTCGGCGACGATCAGCTCGGCGAGCTCCTCGCGATGGTCCTGCATCGCCTCCCAGGCGCTGCGCAGCAGCTCGGCCCGCTCGCGTGGCGGCGTGGCGGCCCAGCCGTCCTGCGCCGCAGCGGCCGCGTCGACCGCGGCCGTGGCGTCGTCCGGCGTGGCGCTGGCGACCTCGGCGATGGTCTCGGTCGTGGCGGGGTCCTGCACGGCGAACGTCTCGCCGTGCGAGCCGTCGCGCCAGCTGCCGTCGATGAACAGCTGGGTCTGCATGGGCTACTCCAGGGGCTGGGCGGTGGTGTCTCGCAGGACACCTGCCACGTCCCCCTCCCACCGCACCCGTACGGCCGTCGGGCGTGCAGCCTCGCGCTGGACCAACACGTCGAGCTGCTGCCGCAGGTGCACCCAGTGGCCGGTCGGGTCGAGCACGACCACGTCGAGGTCGTCGGGCAGCAGCCCGAGCTGCCGCATCGTGAGGACCTCCAGCAGCTCGTCGAGCGTCCCGAGCCCACCGGCGAGTGCCACGACACGGTCGACACCGTCCAGCATCGCGACCTTGCGCTCCCCCAGCGTCGTGACCTCGACCAGCTCGTCGAGGTGGTCGTCGACCGAGCCGAGGGCCGCGATCGCCGCCGGCACGACGCCGATCACGCGACCCCCACCGGCCCGCGCCCCGATGGCGACCTCGCCCATCAGGCCGGTCATCGTCCCGCCGTAGACGACCTCGTCACCGGCCTCGGCCAGCGCCCGTCCGAGGTCGCGGGCGAGGTCGCGCAGCTCGCTGGTGAGCGACGAGGAGGCGCAGAAGACGCAGGTCCGTCCCATCAGCGGTCGCGGTGTGCGGCCAGCCTGGCCACGCCCTCGCGCATCGCGTCGTCGTCCTTGCAGAACGCGAGGCGGATCCAGCGCTGGTCGCGCGGTGGGCCACCGGCCGGCGCGTCGGGGTGGAACACCTGCAGGGGGATCGCGGCGACACCGGACTCCTGCGGGAGGCGGCGGCACAGCTCGAGGCCGTCGACCTCGCCGAGCTGGGTCACGTCGAGCGTCGCGAAGTACGTCCCCTGCGGCGCCGCCACGTCGAACCCGTGGTCCGCGAGCGCACCCAGCAGCACGTCCCGCCGTCGGCGGTAGTCGGCGCGGTAGCCGTCGAACCAGGTGTCGTCCATCCGCAGCGCGTGGGCGATCGCGAACTGCATCGGGGTGGCGTTGCTGAAGCTGAGCCACTGCTTGGCCGCCAGCAGCGCGTCGCGCAGCGGCGCCGGGGCACAGGCCCAGCCGACCTTCCACCCGGTGACGCTGAAGGTCTTGCCACCGCTGCTGATCACGACGGTCCGCTCCCGCATCCCCGGCAGCGTCGCGAGCGAGCGGTGCCGGTGACCGTCGAACCACAGGTGCTCGTACACCTCGTCGGTCACCGCGACCACGTCGTTGTCGCGGCACACCTCGGCGAGCAGGTCGAGCTCGTCGCCGTCCAGCACACGACCGGTCGGGTTGTGCGGGGTGTTGACCAGCAGCAACCGGGTCCGCGGTGTGACCGTGGCCCGCAGCTCCTCGGGGTCGAAGCGCCAGCCGTCCTCGGCACGCAGCGGCACCGTGCGCAGCCGCACGTCCGCCATCGCACAGGCCGCCGGGTACGAGTCGTACGTCGGTGCGAGGGCCACGACCTCGTCCCCCGCGT